>CAYUKF010000224.1:0-2761 GCA_964445215.1 uncultured Thiotrichales bacterium | reverse complement strand
CTAAAGTGGCAACACGATCGAGAAGTTAGTGCCCTTGCCTGGGATGCTATTAATAATAATCTTACCTCCGTTTTGTATAACCAACTTTTGGGCAACGGATAGTCCTAACCCCAGTATCTTCCTACCGCCACGTTTCTTGGTGGAGTAGAAGGGTTCAAACACACGATTACATCTCTCATTATTCATTCCCTCACCGTTATCAATTACGCTGATGATTACCTGATTATTATGCCTCTTGGTAGAAATCGTAATCTGTCCTTTGACTTTCCTAGCGGACTTGATTGCGTCAATAGCATTGCTGAGCATGCTTTCAACGATGTTTTGCATTTCTTCATGTGAACCAAAAACCTGGGGCACGGTGCTGGTCTTCGCTTTGATTGTAATATTGTCGTTGGCTCTATCTTTTATTTCTTCTATTGCGGCGGTTACGGTATTGTTAATATTGAACCAGGCCTTAGGTTTAGGTGCGACATCACCCAGGTTACGTAGCTCACCCACAAGCGATTGAACATGCATGATGTTATCGTGTATTCCATAGATAACTTCTGGTGCATCATTTAGTCTAGTATCATTGCCTACTGCATTGAGCACTTCACCGATGCGCTTCAGGTTATCCATCATCTCAGACATATCTGTATATTTTGTGTGTATGATTTTACCAACCTCAGTTTTGAGCAGGTCAAATCGTTTGGCGTCAGAATAGATTGCTCCTAAGCTTTCGCTCAACTGGCCAACGGGGGGGCTCAGTTTTTCAGCAATAGTATTTGCCATAGAGCTAACCAGGCTCATATTGGCGCCTGGGTTAGGTTTGTCTATATTGTTCTTGGTATTTTTTGCAAACGTTGCGGTTGCTTTGGTAACGTAGGACTTAAGTTTTTTGTTGAAGTTGAAGACGCTAACGGAGTAAAAGATACCAGTAACCACTACGATAATAGCTAGCCCCAGAGTCATTATGAGCAGCTGTTTGCCAAGGTCGACGAGATTTTCATTAGTCTTAGCAACAAAACTATCAGAGATATTTTTAAATTGTCCTGATAGTTCAGTCCCTGCTTCAGAAATTTCTGTCTCAAGTATGCGCTTAAGAATACTATTCAGGTGGAGGGTGCGCTCCATAATAATGCGTGAATGTGAGATATAGCTGTTCAGTGTATCCGACAATTCCGGTGAATATTGAGAGACTGTTTCTTCAAGTTCGCTTAGTAGAGTGAGTACATGTACTTTTTTACCTTCGCTAGGGTGCTGCGAGAAAGATAAAATGCGATCACCGATATCACGGATCTTGTCTACTAGTTCCCTGCCAGCGGTTGATGCAATCGCTTTTTTGCCTTCTTCCGTTTTTGGTGCATCTATCTGAGCCGCACCTACCAACAAACTGCGTGTTACAATTGGCAAGAATTTCCGAGAGTTGCGCACAACCGCGAAGTTGGTTTTGAATTGCTCGACGATCTCTTCCTTCGATTCAATTAAACTCAAGAATTGGAATAAGCGGTTCCTGAGTTTGCTGGGAATGGTATTTTCCGCATCAGCAGTCGCGGCCAACCCTGAGCGAAGCTCACGTAAGCGTGGTAAGAACCCAGCAACTTTGTCAAAGTCAGAATCAGTCACCAGGCTGTGCAGAACTGCGAGACTCCATTCACCATCGAGTTGCCGTAAATTGTGGATGCTTTCAGAGATTGAATACAGCCCCCCCGTGCCTTGTTCTGTGATTCGAGTCATACGGTCGTATGTGTAAATAACCCCGGCACTAACAATAATTGCTCCTGCTAGTAGCGGCATGCTGATCATTCTATTCATTTTTTCATCTCCGGATGCTCACCTACGAGGGTTTTAATGAACGCTACGATGGCGTCTTTATCTGCATCAGGAGCTTTACGACCTAATTGAAATTTAAACATGATGTCAACGGCCGCCCTGAGTGTTGGCGCATTGCCGTCGTGCAGATAAGGGGGTGTCAGTGCAGCCAGACGAAGGCTGGGCACTTTAAAAATATGCTTGTCTAAGACGTTCCCTGTCACATTAAAGCGGCCCATGTCAGCCTTGGTAATGTTACCGCGCACCTGAAAATATGAGTTGGTGACACCGAAGAGCTGAAACATATTGCCACCAACTGCCACGCCTTGATGGCAGGAAATGCAGCCGTATTTTTTGAAATTTTGATAACCGGTTTTTTCAATATCGGTGATGGCATCTGCATCACCAAGTAAATATTGATCAAAGCGAGAATTCGGTGTAATTAGGCTGCGTTGAAATTCAGCCAAAGCACTTTTGATATTTTGTCGGCTAATGCCGCTGCCAAATGCATTGTTGAATAGGTCTGGGTATTGAGCATCTTCATAGAGTTTGGCGACAACGTCTGACCACAATGAGCCCATTTCAATGGGGTTTTGGACTGGGCCGTCAACTTGTTCCTCTAGGCTTTCCGCGCGACCATCCCAAAATAACCGAAAAAGGAAGGCAGTGTTGTAAACGGTAGGTGAGTTGATCTGCCCCTGTTTGCCTTCAATACCAGTTGACACTTTGGTGTGATCGACACCACCATTTGTTAGGTCATGACAGCTGGCGCAGGAGATAGTGTCATCTTTTGACAGGCGGCTGTCGTGAAATAATTTTCTGCCTAATGCTACTTTCTTGGGGTCAACATCGATGGTTGTTGGAATTGGCTTGATTGGTTCATTCAGTGGCTTGCCGGCAAGCACGGAGGTTGCTGTCAATATTGTTATGAACCCAACGACGATATATATTTTTAATTGTTTTATCATAA
>CAYUKF010000223.1:0-2819 GCA_964445215.1 uncultured Thiotrichales bacterium | reverse complement strand
GATTAATGTCTTGCCCATCCCATTCGTTGGGGTAGTGCTCGGGGCAACCGCAGTCTAGGGCCTTATCCATGTATTAGTGCTCGTAAAGTGTAAAATCCGAGTCAAACCAAAGAACAAAAAATATATCCTTTTGCCGATAACCGACCATAGGGCGCTTGCCGTGGTATCTGAAAGCAAGAAAATCATTTACATCATCAGTTATAAATTGGGGGATCGGAGCTTTAATGCTTGATTTAGGGATTTTCTCAGTGCCTAAGCCGTGTCGAGGTAATTGTCTTATCTGCTTCCATGTTAAACATTTTCTGCGAAATATTGCTTCTGCAAACATACATTTATTTTTTTGATCTAGTTTAGAAAAACAATGTTCCCCTTCTTGCAACTTTTGTAGAGAAAAGATAGGAGGGTGCTGATCATAATTTGGGGGCTGTTGTGCTTTTACAATATTACCGTGATTGGCTTTGTGCCTCTTAATCCGTTGAGCCATTCAGTGAATTCTGGTTTTAAAGTAATCGGTGATTTCTTTAATCGGGATAACACTCGCTTCGTTTTCGTGGTCAAGCCAGGGAGATTCCTCATGGGTCATATTTCTAAGTTTCCAGGCGGAATATTGACCAAATACGTCGAAAACCTCCTCAATTAACTCAAATTCTTCCTTGATTAGTGATCCTTTGTCAAAATTGGCAGCCAATGGGATGCTATTTCGACCATGTTGTTTGTAGTCGTGATATAGCTCTTGTACTACAGGCCCATGAGTCCAGGCGGAAATTTCATTGCTAAAGAAAGGCTTGTCGTATATCGCACTATAAAATCCTTGTGCGTAATACATTAGCTTTTGTAGTTTAAGATTTGAAATGCCGTCCCCATCATTGGCGTCATCCAAATAAAGGAAGCAATTTGCTATATTTTCTAATTTAGCCATAAAACCCTCCTGATTTGTAGTTTAGCGGCCTTCACTGTCGTAAAGTTTAGCATTTTGATATGTGCTAGTAAAACCACTAACAAGCGCATTGTCAAAAGCGTCACTTATTTTACGTTGCGCAAAAACGTCTTCTAAGGTCATTGCTATCGTAGAATTAGCGGTTCTTAAAATAGATACGGGCAGTGGCAAAGATGTTAATAAAAAATAGCCAAAAGCCGATTGCCATGATGGTTGCGGGAACGCTGATTGTCGGGCCGTAGTAAGCGTGTACGGCAGCTTGTTGTTCTAGCTCGCCAGCACGCATTAATTGGCCTTCGGTAATACCAAATACCATTAAGGTGGTATAGAAACCGACTACACCAGCAGCTGTCCACCAAAATGAGTGACTGATCAAACGACTTGACCAGATCTGGCAGCCAGTGATGCGTGGAAACAGATAATAGCTCATCGCCATGCCGATGAGTACTGTGCCACCCACCAGGTTAATATGGGCATGCGCCAAGGGATCGATCATGTGACCTGGGCCACTAACGGGTGTGCCGACCGAGACTAACCAGTCACGAATACCAGGCAATACCTGTACGACGCCGTGTGTGGTGCCAATAAACAGAAAGAATGCTGAGCCTAATAAAAAAATAATAAGGCGTTGGTCTTGGTCAGTAGCAGACATGATGGTAATACTTACAGTTACTGATAACCGAGCTTAGGGAGCCTCTGAATAAGTTTGCGTCAAGATGCTGAGTCACAACTTATCCAGAGGCTCCCTTTTATCAGGGCTGAAAAAATTTCAGGTGGCAATTAAGGGCGATCCGCCGTGCGGGATGATCTTTACTCGTCTTTGTCGGCGAGTGACGCGTTAATGGCTGATTCAGACATAGAACCTGCTAAAAATACGCCCAAACCGAAGAAAATGGCAACAGGGACTAAAATCCATGGAAATATATCGTACATGGTAAATTCCTCAGAACGGACATCATAAAAAACTCTAGCTATTGATTATAGAAGGTTATCTTGCTCTAGACAAGCCGGTTAGCAGGGTTTTTAACGCAGAGCTGCTGAGCAGGGGTGATACCTACAATGACAATAACTTATTGATTTACAAGAAATTCACGCTGCTTAAGATAGAAGTAGCGGATTAAGTCGTACTCGAAAGGTGAATTAAACTGGCCGTAACGAAAGGGATTAATGTGGCGTTGGTTGATAGTTTCGAGAGCGAACAGCAGGGGTTCATCGCTGAGCGCCTGTTCCAATCCAACAAAGTTAATATCAGACTGAATTAAACGATCTGTCACCGTACCACTGGCGTCGCGTAGGCTAGATGGCCCCAGAATGGGCAGAACAAGATAAGGGCCATGCGCTACGCCATAGTGCCCCAGTGTTTGCCCTAGGTCTTCATTGCGTTTCTTTAAGCCGATCTTTTTTGCCGGATCCCATAGTCCGCCAATACCAATCGTGGTGTTGATAACAAGCCTACCTGTGGTGACGAGTGAGCTTTCAGCTTTAAATTGCAACAGCGAATTCAGCAGTACAGGAATGTCATTGAGATTAGCAAAGAAATTGCGTACGCCACTGCGAATGAATCGTGGTGTGACGGCTTGGTAGGTACGCAAAACCGGAATAAACACATGTTCGTCGAATTTGGCATTGAATTTATAGAGCCGACGATTAATGGATTCAAAGGGGTCATAGCTATCGAGGAAGTTAAATTGTTCGCGGTATTCTGCTGATTTCAATTCTGCATCAGTCAGTGGTACAGGTGCGGAAGTTGTCGAACATGCGCTCAGAAAAATTGAGTACAGTGCAACGAATAGGGGTAGCCAGCGTGATTGATGATGTGCAACCAATATCTTATGCCTTGAACCTGCTACTCAACTGATTTTCCTAAGGTCATGGTCTTACG
>CAYUKF010000222.1:0-2828 GCA_964445215.1 uncultured Thiotrichales bacterium | reverse complement strand
GGAGCCAATGACCGCTTTCAAGGTTTGCAGATCTTTGGTTGCAAGCTGCCCCAGTAGTCTCCTGACAATTGTTTTCTCAGCGGTAAAGACAATGGGCTTGATGGCCGAAGGTTTGAGCAGACCGGCAGGCTGCCAGTCTTCAATGACCGTTTCCCCAAATCCCGCCTTCGCTCGAATCTGACTGGTGACGGCCATCAAGATAATGTCAGGCTGCGCCTTGTTGTAGGCGGCGCTGCTGATCACCACCGCCGGGCGTTGCTTACTGCTACGCTGATCGGTAAACGGAAACCGCACCAGCACAATTTGTCCGAATTTATAGTGTGTCGTATTCGGCATCGTCGGCATTATCCCAGAGGGTATTCAAGGTGGATTCAGAGGCAGCCATAGCGGCCTGGGTTAATAGCTGATCGGTATCCCGTTGACTCAAAAAATCAATAAAGTCTTCCACTTCGTTAATCCGGTTCGGTGTCAGGGTTTGTAACTTCTGTACAACCTGTTCAATGTGTTGTGCTTGCATGAGGGTCTCCTGTTATGTGTCAGCGCGGTAAGCCTGCCGGGTCTTGGCATCGCGCATCAGACTATCGATGACATACAAAATACGCTCTTGGTCTTCTGGCTTGAGCGTTTCCAGTGATTGCCATCGGTTCAACATAGCCTTGTCCTGGATGCCGTTCAGCTCGTTATCCCCCACCAGATAATCCAGCGTCACCGCCAGCGCCTCGGCCAGCTTGCGGGCAACACCAATGGAAGGCGTAATTTCACCGCGTTCATAGCGGCCAATGATAGCGCCGGAGGTGTCCACCTTGTTAGCCAGCGTCGGTTGAGACCAGCTCCGTTGCTTGCGCAAGGCAAGCAGCCTGTTTGCAAAGACCTTGTTATTTTCTGCCATAACCATCACCAAAGAATCATTTAAATGCTGTGAAATAGAGTGTTTCATTGAATTTAAGTGCTCTAGAGGTAATGGTCAATACCGATAAGTCTTGACGATGCTAGCATATATTGGTACGTTTCGTCATCAATTGGTGATGAAAAACTTTTTTCAATTATTGTGAGGACTTAGCCCATGCCACGTATCCCCGACAATGAGCTGGAACGGATGAAACACAACATCTCATTACTGAGAATGATCGAATCCCAAGGCTACGAGATCACCAAACGCGGCAAGGATTACGTCACCCGCTGTCCTTTTCACGACGATGCCACCCCAAGCTTAGTCATCACCCCCGATAAAAACCTCTTTCACTGCTTTGGCTGCGGTGCGGCGGGGAGTGTGATTGATTGGGTGATGAAAACCCAAGGCGTGAGTTTTAAACACGCTATCGAGCTATTACGCAAAGATATTCCCTTAGCCGCTGATAACACGACTGTTAAAAAAACCACCGTCCCAAAACTCGCCTCCCCATTAACAGATGATGCCGACAAACAAACCGCACTCCAACAAGTCATCGCGTTTTATCATAAAAGCTTGCGAGAGAGTCCTGAAGTACAGAGCTATCTCACGCAACGTGGACTCGATGATGTCGAACTGATTAACCATTTCAAGCTCGGCTATGCCAATCGCACATTAGGGCTACACCTGCCGCAAAGGAACCGACAGAGTGGTGCCAAACTACGAGGTTTACTGCAAGACATCGGTATCTACCGCGACAGTGGCCACGAGCATTTCAATGGCTCCTTGATTATTCCGATCATTAACGATAATCAAGTAACGGAGGTTTACGGACGAAAATTATTAGGCAGTAAACTGAGGCAAGGCACCGCGCAACACCTGTATTTGCCTGGGCCGCATCAAGGCATCTTTAATCGTGATGGATTAGCCCATACCAACGAGATCATCCTGTGTGAATCGTTAATTGATGCCTTGACCTTTTGGCGCTGGGGATTTAAGCACGTCACCACCAGCTATGGCGTCAACGGATTCACCGATGAACTCTTACAGTGCTTAATCGACAAGAAAATACAGCGCGTGCTCATTGCCTATGATCGAGATGCCGCCGGTGATAAAGCAGCGATAGCGCTAGCCAAGCGTTTAAATAAAAACACTATCGACGCCTACCGTCTATTGTTTCCGAAAAACATGGATGCCAATGAATTTGCCTGTCAGATGACGCCTTCGCAAAAATCACTCGCCTTAGTCATCAGAAAAGCAGAGCCGCTTGGCACCATTCTCCACAATACAAACTCTTCTTTAGCTGCTGCTGGCGCAGAGCAGGAACTTGACAATCAAGCGACACCGGCACCAGCATTCCCTAAGCAAACCATGCCTATGGAAGTCAGGGAAAACGATCTTTATCTCACTTTGGGCAATCGACAGTATCGAATAAAAGGATTTGATCCGAAGTCACACAGTGACCAGCTAAAAATTAATTTGATGCTGAGTCAAGGGGATGCGATGCACCTGGACAAGCTCGATCTTTACAGCAGCAAACAACGCCAGGTGTTTATAAACCAGGCCAGTGTTGAGTGTGGTATTGAGCCAGATGTCATTAAAACGGATTTAGGCAAAGTCCTCTTGCAACTCGAAGCATTGCAACAAGCCGAGGCAGAGCAGCCACCCACAGAGTTAAACACCTTATCGAGTGCCGAGCGTGATGCCGCGTTAGCATTACTAAAGGATAAGGATTTATTAAACCGTATCCTCAATGATTTTCTATCAGCCGGAATAGTCGGCGAGCAGACCAATACTTTAGTCGGTTATTTAGCTTGTGTCTCACGAAAGCTCGACAGACCACTGGCGATCATTATTCAATCCACCAGTGCCGCCGGTAAAAGTAGTTTGATGGATGCGATCTTAAACCTGATGCCAGAGGATGAGCGCGTGCAGTATT
>CAYUKF010000221.1:0-2839 GCA_964445215.1 uncultured Thiotrichales bacterium | reverse complement strand
TGGTAAGCATTAGCTGTACTCCCGCCAAGCACAATCGCTAATGCTTCCCAATCAAAGATTTGGTCGTTATCTTGAGTTAATGCTACTGCTTCACTAACCAGACTGTGTGGTCTTGCAAGATGCAAATCTTCAGGCACACGCTGGCCATCGCAGACATAAGCAAGCGGCGTTTTTGAATGAATTAATGAGCCTAATGCCGCACCAAGGTTTTCTGCCTCATCAGTTTTAGTCAAAATACATGCGCTTGGCTTAAGCTCTGAAAACACCTCAAAGCATTTTTCCATACTTGAAAGCTGGGAGTTGGCTGACAAAACTAAATAGGTATCAAATAATTCTCGGTTTTTAATTAATGGCTGGATACGTTGTTTAAATTCCATATCACGTGGACTAACTCCTGCGGTATCAATCAATACCAGTTTTTTATCAAGAAGGTTGTCTAATACAGTCTCCAGATTTTCTTCTTCACTTAAAAGGTGCAGTGGTACATCGAGAATACGGCTATAAACACGTAATTGCTCGTAAGCACCAACACGGTAATTGTCAGCAGTCACTAAAGCGACACTTTTAGGCCCGTGACGTAACACATAACGTGCAGCCAATTTAGCGATGGTAGTCGTTTTACCGACACCAGTAGGCCCGACCATTGCGATCACACCACCGTTATTCAATACGTCGTCATCTGACACGTTAACCTGGGAGGCGAGTTGTGCCAAAGCCTGACGCCAGTTATGTTCAATGTCATTACTGTTATCAATATTATTCGAAATTTTCTGGCAAATACTTGCATTAAGTCCCAAACTCATTAAGCGCTTGAGAAGCTCAGTGTGCTGAGGGTGTCGTCTTTCAAAATCACCCCAGGCCAAACCCGATAATTGATCTTCAACAACATGGCGCAGTGATGACAACTCTTCTTGCATTTTTTCCAGAGCGGGTTCTTGTGGCCAAGTTAGTGATGTTGGGCTCTTGATAGATGCTGCGGTCTGTTTTGCCTGAGCCTGCTCTCGCGACGATGGTTTACCGTTGACTGCAATAGACTTTTTAGCACGATGCTGTGAAAATGAAGTCACTGACTTTTGTGTAGCCTGTTTCTCAGCTTTCTGAACTGACTCTGACAAAGTATTGGCGTCATAATCTATCGCTGCGATCAATTCAATACCGCCATCGACTTCTCGATTGGCTAGAATCACCGCATCTGAGCCGAATGCCTCGCGCACCTCACGCATGGCTATTCGTGCATCTTCAGCAAAAAATCGTTTTACCTTCATTTATTATTATCCCGTATTATTTATTGCTATTAAGCGTTCGCGCCGACGGTCGCCACAATCTTAATTTGTTTACTATCCGGTACCTCGTTATAAGACAGTACTTTCAAATTAGGAATCGAGTGCTTCACAAAACGAGCAATCAAATTTCTAACTGCAGCTGATACCAATACTACGGCAGCATTACCCGCGGCCTCCTGGCGCTGCGTCATCGTAATAAGAGTCTGGTGCATTCTGTCTGCAAGCCCTGGTTCGAGTGCCACACCAGATTGATCTGGCCCTTGCAGTGAGTTTTGCAATATCTGTTCCAGCGCAGGATCTAGCGTGATAACTTCCAGCTCTTGGCTGATTCCACTGATACTTTGGACAATTGAGCGGCCAAGAGAGATACGAACCATTGCCGTTAAGACGGCGGGGTCTTGACTCTTAGCGCCGTTTTCCGCCAAGGTTTCGACGATACTGCGAACGTCACGAATTGCCACGCCTTCCTGTAACAAGTTCTTCAATACACGAGACACCACACCGATTGGCAAAACATCTGGGATCAATTCTTCGACTAATTTAGGTGCTGATTGCTCAAGAGTGGCGAGTAATTGCTGCACCTCATCTCTGCCCAATAATTCATCAGCATGAGATTGAATTAACTGCGTGATATGCGTCGCAACAACCGTGCTGGCATCAACTACGGTGTAACCCATTGTTTGTGCTTCATCACGTTGACGTGTTTCTATCCATACTGCCTCAAGACCAAATGCAGGATCTTTTGTTGCTATGCCCTTTAGCTCGCCAAACACTTGTCCGGGATTAATAGCAAGATCCATCTCTGGGTGAATCTCTGACTCTGCCAACGTAACGCCAAGCAAGCTAATACGATAAACATTAGGGGTAAGATCCAGATTGTCACGAATGTGTATCGGTGGAATAAGAAAACCAAGATCTTGCGTCAACTTTTTACGAATACCTCGAATACGAGATAACAGTTGCCCACCCTGGTTTTTATCCACTAACGGAATGAGTCGATAACCCACCTCTAAGCCTAAAGCATCAACTGGCACCACATCCTGCCAACCAATCTCCTGAGTCTCACTTTCAGCAGGTATTTCAGCTATCTCTTCTTCAGCAATTTTCGGTTGTGCTGCACGCTGTGCAACGATATGCGCACCGTATCCTGTAACAGCAGCCATTAAAAGGAATACAACGTTTGGCATGCCGGGTATGACGCCCATAATACCAAGCACTGCTGCCGTAATTGCTAGCGGTTTGGGTGACTCAAACAACTGATTAATCACTTGATCACCCATGCTTTCCTTAGCAGAAGACACTCGGGTCACGGTGATCGCTGCGGCAACTGATAATATCAGTGCTGGAATCTGTGCTACTAAACCATCACCAATAGTCAGTAACGTATAGTTATGTGCTGCATCACCAATATCCAAGCCATGTTGCATAGTCCCAATCAACAAGCCACCAATCAAATTGATGAACAAGATTAAGATTCCAGCAATGGCATCACCACGAACAAATTTACTAGCACCATCCATTGAGCCGTAAAAATCCGCTTCTTGGACAATGGTCTC
>CAYUKF010000220.1:0-2843 GCA_964445215.1 uncultured Thiotrichales bacterium | reverse complement strand
AACTTGATTCGTATTGTGCAAGAAGTACAGCCGGACGAGCTTTATAATCTCGCCGCACAAAGTCATGTTGGCGTATCATTTGAAACACCGGAATATACGGCAAATTCCGATGCCCTCGGTACCTTACGATTGCTTGAAGCGATCCGGATACTTGGCCTGGAAAAGAAAACCCGTTTTTATCAGGCGTCTACCAGTGAGATGTTTGGTAAGGTACAGGAAATCCCGCAGACAGAAACCACCCCATTTTATCCGCGTAGTCCTTATGGTGCAGCAAAGGTCTATGGCTATTGGATCGTAGTGAATTATCGGGAATCCTACGGTATGTATGCCTGCAACGGCATTTTATTTAACCATGAGTCGCCTTTACGCGGTGAGACCTTTGTTACGCGTAAGATCACCCGTGCTGCGGCGCGCATCAAGCTTGGCCTGCAAGACAAACTGTATTTAGGCAATCTTGATTCATTGCGCGACTGGGGGCATGCGCGTGATTATGTCAAGGCACAATGGTTGATGTTGCAACAAGACGTTGCAGAAGACTTTGTGATTGCAACGGGCAAACAGTGGTCGGTGCGCCAATTTGTTGATGCCGCTTTTGCTGAAATCGATATTCAATTGGATTGGACTGGCGAAGGTATTAATGAGAAAGGACGCGACAAAGCCAATGGTGAAATATTAATCGAGGTTGACTCGCGTTATTTCCGTCCTACCGAGGTTGAGACTTTATTGGGTGACCCAACAAAAGCAAAAACAAAACTTGGTTGGGAGCCAGAATGTAGTCTGGAAGATATGGTATGTGAAATGGTGCGTAGCGATTTACGTAATGCTGAAAAAGATGAGCTTTGCAAGCGTGAAGGTTACCAAACCTTCAGTCATTTCGAGTAAATAATGGTGACACCATTCACTCGTGACGCCGTTATTTATGTGGCAGGCCACCGTGGCTTGGTCGGTTCAGCAGTTGTTCGCAAGTTAACAGCCGAAGGCTTTAGCAATATTGTTAGCGCCACCAGTGCTGAGGTAGATCTGCGTGATCCGCAGACCGTCAAAGCGTTTTATCAACAGCATAAACCGACTCATGTGGTTGTGGCTGCGGCCAAGGTCGGCGGCATTCACGCCAATGATGCTTATCCGGCTGAGTTTCTTTACGAAAACCTCATGATCGAAGCTAACTTGATTCATGGCGCTTATGAATCCGGTGTCGATAAGTTACTTTTTCTCGGCAGCACGTGTATTTACCCAAAACTAGCTGAGCAGCCATTAAAAGAAGAATGTTTGCTAACCGGCCCCTTAGAGCCGACCAATGAATGGTATGCCATTGCTAAAATAGCCGGTGTAAAACTGTGTCAGGCCTATGCAAAACAATATGGCGCTTGTTTTATTTCTGCCATGCCGACTAATCTTTATGGCCCGGGTGATAATTTCGATCTCAATAATTCACATGTCTTACCTGCCTTGATGCGCAAGTTCCACGAAGCGAAAGAGAATAACGACCCTACGGTGACCGTTTGGGGGTCTGGCAAACCCAAACGCGAGTTTTTACATGTTGACGACTGTGCTGCGGCATGTGTTCATTTATTGCAAAACTACGACAACACAGATGAGTGGGTCAATATTGGTGTGGGTCATGACATCAGCATTGCTGATCTGGCAGCCTTGGTCAAAGAGGTGGTGGCTTATGAGGGAGAGATTATCTACGATAGTTCAAAACCAGATGGTACGCCGCGTAAATTAGTCGATGTTACGCGTATTAATAATACGGGTTGGTCAGCAAACATTGCCTTAAAAGAAGGTGTTGCGGCGACTTATCAGTGGTATTTAGATAATTATTGATTTGTTTGTTCTGGCTGTTGGAGTTCTTTTTAAGACACATAGAGAGAATAGATGTAGTAAGTAATATTCTTAATGGTTTGAGTGAATTTGACAGTAGCTGTTTTATATGTGGCAGTGCTAAGGGTAGATATATTTATATGAGCATAGAAACCATTGTTTTTGCGATTATTGGTGCAATATTTGTTTCTGCTGCTAGTTTTTTAATAGCTCGATGGCACTATCGTCAAATTATTAATCAACAAACCGAGCAAATTAATGATTATAAGGATAACGTAACAAACCTGAATGCCCAGTTAGGTTCGGTCAATAAAAAAATCTCTAGCTTGGAAAGGGATCTCCTCAGTAATGTGATCACATTAAAAGCAGAAGAGGAAAAAATCGAAGCATTAAAGGAGCAATTCGAAAAACAAAAAAATGAACTCAAGAATGAATTTAAAGTTGTTTCTGAAGAGATAATTAAAGAACGGCAAAAAGCATTAAATGACCAAAATAAAGAAGGTATAGGCGCATTACTTAAGCCGCTTCAAGAACAAATCATTAACTTCCAGAAACGAGTCAATGAAGTACATACTGAAACAATAAAAGGTAATACCAGCCTTGAAGTGGAAATTAAAAAAATCATGGATGTTGGTATCAAGATGAGAGATGAAGCCAGCAATCTGACCTCAGCCCTCAAGGGTGGTTCCCAACAACGCGGCGCATGGGGAGAAGCTCAATTAGAGCGCACGCTAGAAATGAGCGGATTGATTGAAGACGCACATTACGAAAAACAATCTTCGTTCAAAGACCAAGCAGGAAAACAAAAACAAACAGATTACCTTGTTAAATTGCCAGGCAATAAACATATCATTATTGATAGTAAAGTTTCTCTGCTTGCTTATGACAATGCCGTCTCATTAGAAACAGAAAAAGAACGAACCATGGCAATGGACGAACATGTGAAATCAATAAAAAAACATATTAACGATCTAGAAGCTAAAGATTATACCAACCTTATTGGTATGCATAGTCCTAGC
>CAYUKF010000219.1:0-2853 GCA_964445215.1 uncultured Thiotrichales bacterium | reverse complement strand
GTTTGAAGGGTAAAACCCATTGAAGCGACTCAATAACCCAAGGAACTGCAACATGTATAGGAATACCCGATTTGGCGAATTAATGAAAGGACTTTCTCGAGGTGCTTTCGAAAGAGAGGTGCAACGTCACCAAGCAGATAAACATAGCAAAGGGTGTCGTTGCTGGGATCAACTTATTGCGATGGTCTATGCGCAGCTGAGCGGTTGTCGAAGTCTGCGCGAGCTTGAAGTAGGTTTTAACGCTCAAACAACACATCACTATCACCTGGGCAGTCGGACGATTAAGCGTTTGACCTTAGCGGAAGCGAACACCAAGCGCTCTGCGGAAGTTTTTGCACAGATGTGCGGACAATTACTCACTGGAGCCAAGCGTCAGGTAAAACGCGAGCTAGGGGATTTACTGTATTTAATTGATTCAACGCCTATCCCATTAAAAGGGTTAGGTTTTGATGAATGGGGAGCGAAGAATTCCACCCACCGCACACAAGGGTTAAAAGTGCATATGATGTTTGCTCCACAGTTGGGATTGCCTGTGCACGCAGGGATTAGCGCGCCCAATGTGAATGATGTCCAAGCAGGGCGTGAGATTATTTTAGAGACAGGCGCCACTTACGTATTTGATAAGGGGTATTGTGACTATAACTGGTGGAACGCGATTGATAAGCATGCCTGCTATTTTGTGACGAGGTTTAAGAAGAACGCGGGAATTGTGCAGAGTAAACCGCTAAGCATTGCTCCACATTGCAAAGACATTGTGTTGGAAGACGCTGTGGTGCACTTCAAAAACAAACGTCCGGGTGGGAATCGTATTACCCATTACTACGATAAGCCGTTACGCTGTATTGTCGTTGCAAGACCGGACAAAACAACCCCACTGATACTTGCAACGAATGATTCCACCCGCTCGGCAGAAGAGATCGCTGAACTCTATAAGCAACGCTGGGGAATCGAATTATTTTTCAAATGGTTAAAGCAAAACCTAAAAATAAAAACATTCTTAGGTCGCAGCGAGAACGCGGTCAAGATTCAGATTTATACTGCGTTAATCAGCTATTTACTGCTCCAACTGTATCGACAACGTAATGGTATTACGCAGTCGATGATGTTGTGCTTAGTGACTATTCGGTCAGGGTTGTTTCAACGGCCTGAGACTGAGCACATCATGGCAAAAAAACGACAATGTCGACAGCGTGAGCAACAGGGATTACAAGCCATACTCGCGCTATGAAAAAATTATTCCGGACAGTAGTGTGCCTGCGCGGGAATGACATTAAAATAGTTAACGGGACATATATAAACCCAGCATACATGGATTCAGCAGTGAAAATTAATGGTTAATTTGGGTAATACGACCGGCAATGTTATAGCTGCGTCGGTCTTTATTCGTGTTGACACGAATAATTTCGATGGTCGCATCGAGCGGTGCAGTCAGCGTATTGCCAGGGTCAAGCCGAATATCAAGCAAGGTACCGAGTGCGAACCGTTCATTAGCTTGGAATGCCAGCCCCGTCGTGCTGAGATTGTTCAGTGTGCCATTATTGGTTTGTCTTGAGTTTTGCGCGGTGCCTTGCTCGGCATAATCCAGCTTACAACTTACGTCAACGCGTCGTGCTGTACGGCGCTCTTCTACATGTCGTAGCATAGTCCCTCCTTGGTAGTCTGCAAACTTTATTCTAACTCAGCTCTTCAAGATAGCGCTCTGCATCCAATGCGGCCATACAGCCAGCACCCGCAGATGTCACTGCCTGACGATAGACCTGATCAGCTACATCACCAGCGGCAAACACCCCGGCTATGCTTGTCGCCGTGGCATCGCCTGCCAATCCCGATTTAATGATGATATAGCCATTTTTCATATCGAGTTGCCCAGCGAATATTTGTGTATTCGGTGAATGACCTATAGCAATAAAAACACCACTCAGCTCCAGTTCTTCAGTGCTGTCGTCTTTAGTGCTACGAATACGCATACCCGTAACGCCAGTTTCATCACCCAAAATCTCATCAAGAGTATGGTTCCATTGGATATTAACATTTTCGTCCTGTTTAGCCATGAGACGGTTCGACAATATTTTCTCTGCGCGAAACTTATCACGACGGTGTACCACAGTCACTTTAGAGGCAATATTTGACAGGTACAAAGCCTCTTCAACCGCCGTATTTCCGCCACCAATCACAGCAACGTCTTTATTACGATAGAAAAACCCGTCGCAGGTCGCACAGGCAGAGACGCCACGGCCTTTAAATGCTTCCTCTGACTCCATACCCAAATACTTAGCTGACGCGCCAGTAGCGATAATAAGTGCGTCACAGGTATAGTGACCACTATCGCCTTCAAGCACAAAAGGGCGCTTGCCAAGGTCGGTAGTATGAATATGATCCAACACAATCTCAGTATCAAAGCGTTCCGCATGCTTGAGCATACGCTCCATCAGCTCCGGGCCTTGCACACCGTCATTATCACCAGGCCAGTTATCAACATCCGTAGTGGTAGTGAGCTGGCCGCCTTGTTCGATTCCCGTAATGAGCATCGGTGACAGGTTGGCACGTGCAGCGTAAACTGCTGCAGAGTATCCGGCCGGGCCAGAGCCAAGAATAATGAGTTTGCGATGGGTGTTGTTAGTTGTGTTCGGCATTGATCCTGTTCCAAATCGATCTCCCAAGAGACAAAGGAGAGACAAAGGGGAGAGAGTTTACGTCACTTTACTAAGTGTTCCAAGTGATGCAGTTAACCATCAATATGTTCAATATATGGTAACTTACAAGATAATAATGTCACTATTCACCCACTGGCGCGAATAAAAGTAGCCATTCGTCATTCCGGCAGTCTTTTAGCCGGAATCCAGGAGGTAACCC
>CAYUKF010000218.1:0-2859 GCA_964445215.1 uncultured Thiotrichales bacterium | reverse complement strand
TAATTTAAAGCTTTATCTACAAAACAAATTCGATCGAATCCAAGTCAGAATCTTTCTGGTACCTTTCTCTGCCTTTTCAGGATTCATCATTTGTTTTGATTCACATCACATTAAAGTGTGCTAGGGTACGGAAAAACAACAATACTCATCCATATCGTCAATGGAATCTATAAAAGCACCACTCGACTCACTAGAGCACTTTTTTTCTACATTAAGTGACTATATTTGGGCAGGCATTCCCTGGGGGAATAGCGGCCTAGTCATCCCTGTGCTAATTACTTTGCTACTCGGTGTCGGCGTCTACCTTATGCTTGGTTTACGCTTTATGCCGTGGCGTAAATTACCTTATGGTATTAGCTTATTAATACGTGGTGCAAAAACCACTGCACCAGGGGATGTCACCCCATTTCAAGCCTTAATGACCACCCTTTCAGCAACAGTGGGTACCGGTAATATTGTTGGTGTCGCCACCGCCATTGCGCTTGGCGGGCCAGGGGCTATTTTCTGGATGTGGATTACCGCTTTATTTGGTATGGCCACTAAATACTCTGAAGTGCTACTGGCTGTTCGCTTTCGTGAATTGGGCGCCAACGGTAAACACGTGGGTGGCCCGATGTATTACATTAAAAATGGCTTGCACAAACGCTGGCATTGGTTGGCCGTTGCCTATGCGAGTTTTGGTGCTATCGCTGGCCTGGGTATTGGCAATATGGTGCAAGCAAACTCGGTCGCCGATGCTATGGAGTCATCCTTTAATCTACCAGCGTGGCTAACTGGGCTTATATTGGCTGCCCTTGTTGGATTTGTCATCATAGGCGGGATTAAACGTATCGCTGCCGTTGCGGCAAAATTGGTGCCTTTTATGGCGATTGCCTATATTGTTTGCTGCGTCATTGTCATTGGCAGTCATTGGCAAGCTATCCCTCAGGTGTTCATACTGATTATTGATTCTGCCTTTAACGGTGCTGCAGCGACGGGAGGGTTTGCTGGTGCGGCCGTGTGGGCAGCTATTCGTTTTGGTGTGGCGCGCGGTATTTTTTCCAACGAAGCCGGTTTAGGTAGCGGTTCTATCGCACATGCAGCGGCAAAAACCAACAGTCCTGTTAAGCAAGGTTTTATTGGCATACTCGGCACCTTTATCGATACACTACTGATATGTACCATGACGGCCTTTGTCATTTTGCTTACAGGCGTTTGGACATCGGGTGAGAATGGTTATGCCCTGTCAAACCTGGCATTCAACAGTGTTTTGGGTAATACAGGTAGCGATATTATCACCATTGGTCTGGTCATATTTGCTTTCACGACATTACTTGGCTGGAGCTACTACGGTGAACGTTGCGCTGAATATTTATTTGGCGGAAAAATAATTTTAGTTTATCGCCTGCTCTGGATTATTGTAATTCCACTCGGTGCCATTGGCAGCTTAAAAATTGTTTGGGTATTTTCCGATGTAATGAATGGCCTGATGGCTATACCAAATTTAATTGCTTTAATTATACTGAGTCCGATTGTATTCAAAATCACTCGCCAGTATTTTTCTAAGGAGCCTCTGATTAATTCTGGACGAAGTAGATTGTGACTGAACCCTATTGTAATTAAAGGGCCAGATTCAAGGCGTGAATTGTACCCCAAGGGCACTTCCTGCGGGGCGCAGGCAATAGCGGGGCTATTGTCAAGATTTACAACGCAGAAGCTGGATATTTTAGGCATAAGATACGAGTTCATGAATTAATCAGAGGCTCCCTAATGAGAATTTTGTTAAACAAGCAGAAAACGAGTAATCAAAAACGTATTTACTTCAATACTTGCTTCACTTTATAGCCTTGTTTGCTGAGCAAATCTAACAAGCCATTTTTACCACCAATATGTAGTGCACCGACAATGACAAAATAAGTTGCATCACTGGCCATATAGCTTTTTATTTTTTTAGCCATGGCAATATTTCTTGTATCCAATAAGGCTTCCCATTGTTTTTTAAAACCTGGGTATTTTTCTGCATCGATTTTCATTGCCTGATATAAGCCTTGTGCATCACCCTGTTGCCATAGCGTACGTATAGTTGCCATCATTTCGTTTATATCAGCAAGATTATCAAGTGTGACGACAAGGTCGGCTTCTTGTTGTTTGTCACTTGCACTGCTCAGTATTTTCATCTGGCTTTCTAAGGTCTCAAGTTCCAGCACAGGTTTATTCTCAGCGCGGTTGAGAAAATGCTGATCAATGCCCAATGACATGTCATAACCCAATCGTGAGAGCTCAGCCACTGTCACAGTAAGGTTAACTAACCAAGGTTTCATCCTCTGAATAAAGGTTTCGGGCATCTGTCGCTCTTGAAGATAGAGTTTTAATTTCTGCCATGAATCCTTTGATAAATGTTGATCGATACCACTGCCATCGCTATACATACCGTATTTTTGTATTGCACTGAATTGCGTTTGCGCATCAACCTTATTAATATCAATCTCAACCACGAGATAATTGGCTTCATCAAAGGCTTTATAAAGAGGTGCTGGTAAAGGGTACATATCTATCGTTGCTGCGTGCAGTGAACCCAGCAAGTAGACCGTGGCATCTGCTGATGTTACACGCCAGAGGAAAGGCTTTTCTTTGGCAGCTAAAGCCAGACTGCTTGTTGCCAAAAGTAACACAAGGCACACGCATGTTAATACACGATTTAACCTGGAAACCTCAGTTGGGCGCGAAAAAGATGCATAAGATATTGGTATGCATGGTGAAACGGAAAAATTTGTGGTCACCTTATTGGTGATGAGAATTTTTTCTGTTTTTCCAGGTGCGCCAAGAGCTTGCGTAGACTTGCGTGATCCAACTGAGGTTTCCAGGTTTAAGTAATACTTC
>CAYUKF010000217.1:0-2929 GCA_964445215.1 uncultured Thiotrichales bacterium | reverse complement strand
CCAAAAGTGATTGAATAATCACCACACACTGTTTTAATGTTCATTTTCGTCAAGTTTACGTAGGAAGTTTCAATGCACAATAAAAGTCTCGCTGAACTCGCTAAAGGCTTGCAGGCTCGCGAGTTTTCCAGCGCAGAACTCACTGCCAGTTTGTTAGACAGGCTACAAGAAAAAAATACTGAGCTTAATGCCTTTGTTACCATTACGCGTGACCAAGCCATAGCGCAGGCACGCGTTGCCGATGAAAGAATTGCTCAGGGTGATGCTGGCCCACTGACGGGTATCCCCATCGCACAAAAAGATATTTTTTGCACCAAAGGTATTAAAACCACTTGCGGTTCAAAAATGCTCGATAACTTTATCTCACCTTACGATGCGCATGTGGTGGAAAACTGTAATACCGCTGGTTTAGTCATGTTGGGTAAAACTAATATGGACGAATTCGCTATGGGCTCATCAAATGAGACCAGCTATTACGGTACCGTTAAAAACCCATGGAATCTCGAGTGCGTACCTGGCGGCTCCTCCGGCGGATCGGCCGCAGCAGTAGCGGCGCGGTTAGTGCCTGCAGCGACTGGCACTGATACCGGCGGCTCAATTCGCCAACCAGCATCGCTATGTGGCATAACCGGAATTAAGCCGACCTATGGCCGCGTGTCACGTTATGGCATGATTGCTTTTGCATCGAGCCTTGACCAGGGTGGCGTGTTTACCCAAAACGCTGAAGACGCTGCTTTAATGTTGGCCGTGATGGCGGGTTTTGATCGCCGTGACTCGACCAGCCTTGATCGGCCTGTGCCGGATTACAGCGCGACATTAAATAATTCCTTATCTGGGCTAAAAATTGGTTTACCCAAAGAATATTTTAGCGACGGCTTAGAAACAGGCACGGCTGAAGTGGTGCAGGCAGCCATTAAGCAATATGAAAAACTTGGTGCTGAAATCATCGAAGTCAGCTTGCCGAATAGTGCTTTAGCGATACCGACCTATTACGTCATTGCCCCAGCCGAATGCTCCTCTAATTTGTCACGCTTTGATGGTGTCCGTTATGGCTATCGTAGCGACAACATCACCGACCTTGAATCGCTCTATGTTAATTCACGCAGCGAAGGTTTTGGCGCAGAAGTGAAGCGCCGTATTATGATTGGTACCTACGTACTGTCGGCCGGTTATTACGACGCTTATTATATTAAAGCGCAAAAAATTCGACGTTTAATCAGTGATGATTTTGAGCAAGCCTTCAAACAGGTTGATGTCATTATGGGGCCGACAGCGCCAAGCCCGGCTTTTAAAATTGGTGAAAAGACTGACGACCCGGTATCGATGTATTTATCTGATCTTTACACCGGCGCAGTCAATTTAGCGGGACTGCCTGGCATGTCGATTCCTGCTGGTTTTGATAAAGGTTTGCCTGTGGGTTTGCAATTGATCGGCAATTATTTTGATGAGGCGCGTTTATTAAACGTCGCCCACCAGTTTCAGCAAGCGACAGACTTTCATAAACAAGTCCCGTCGGCCTACGTATAGTATTTGAGGTTAGAGATATGCAATGGGAAGTTGTTATTGGGCTAGAAACACACGCCCAGCTTTCGACAAAGAGTAAAATTTTCTCTGGTGCGGCAACGGCCTATGGTGCAGCGCCTAACAGTCAAGCTTGTTTAGTGGATTTAGGCTTTCCTGGTCAATTGCCTGTGCTTAATAAAGAAACTGTGCGCATGGCCATAAAATTTGGCTTGGCCATTGATGCTGAAATCGGCAAACGTTCTGTTTTTGCACGGAAAAATTATTTCTATCCCGACTTACCCAAGGGCTATCAAATCAGTCAGTTTGAATTGCCGATTGTTGGTAAAGGTGAAATTGATGTCGTGCTCGACGACGGCACGACCACCACCGTGGGCATTACTCGAGCGCATCTGGAAGAAGACGCCGGCAAATCCATGCACGAGGGTTTTGCTGCACATAGCGGTATCGATTTGAATCGTGCTGGCACACCGTTACTCGAAATTGTCACCGAGCCAGATATGCGTTCGGCTAAAGAAGCTATTGCCTACGCTAAAAAACTGCGTGGCTTATTGATTTACCTTGAGATCTGCGACGGCAATATGCAAGAAGGTTCCTTCCGTTGTGATGCCAATGTGTCATTGCGGCCAAAGGGTCAGCAAGAATTTGGCACCCGTGCCGAGATTAAAAACCTCAACTCATTCCGCTTTATGGAAAAAGCCATTAACTATGAAATTGAACGTCAGATGGACGTATTGGAAAGTGGTGGTAAAGTCGTACAGGAAACACGTTTGTATGATTCAGACAAAAATGAAACCCGCTCGATGCGCTCAAAAGAAGAAGCCAACGATTATCGCTATTTTCCCGACCCCGATTTATTACCCGTAGAAATTGAAGACAGCTTTATCGAAGGCGTGCGTAAGACCTTGCCTGAATTGCCGGATGTAAAACGCGCGCGTTTTGTCAGTGATTACGGTTTGTCAGATTATGACGCCACTATTATTACCGATAGCCGTCCCTTGGCAGATTACTTTGAGGCTGTGGTTAAGGTTTGCCAACAAGCTAAACTTTCCGCTAACTGGGTGATGGGTGAATTGTCTGCCTCCTTGAACAAGGAAGCTAAAGATATTAGCGACAGCCCGGTCAATGCCGAAATGCTCGGCGGCATGCTCAACCGTATACAAGACAATACTATCTCCGGCAAGATCGCCAAGACTGTATTCGAAGCCATGTGGGCAAGTGAAGGTAATGCCGATGCCATTATCGAAGCTAAAGGCCTTAAACAGGTGACTGACACGGGCGCTATTGAAAAAATTATTGATGAAGTATTGGCAAGCAATACTGGCCAGGTTGCAGCTTATAAGGGTGGCAAAGAGCAGTTGTTCGGTTTTTTCGTTGGCCAGGTGATGAAGGCGAGTAAGGGTAAAGC
>CAYUKF010000216.1:0-2939 GCA_964445215.1 uncultured Thiotrichales bacterium | reverse complement strand
CTTTAACTAAAAATCTATTCCCTGATAAGGATGGCATTAGTATGTATAAACATTTAAGCCTGTTATCATTTATCCCTCTTTTATCACTGATCCTTGTACGATTTTTATTACTTGATGGCGGAGACAAATCTTTTATATTTGTCCTTGTGCCTTTAGCAATAGCTACTGCATTCGCCATGGTTTATTTTATATTGTTACTCGTCCACCGAAAAAATAGAGGGCGGCTAAAACGCTATGGCATAGCCATAGGGATATCGGTTTCACCCATTATTTTGGTTGTTCTAGCGCTAACTCTGTATCACTTTAATATCATTGATTTGTTATACCCTATTTTAGGATTTTAACTAGAGCTACAGTCAAGACGCTGCCATCGTAACTCTATTGCAGGGTTTATATCTTAAATCACTTTTTTCACCGGCGACGCTTGGTGAGCAATTTAAAGGAATCAAGCGTGTCTCCAGTAGATTCCAGCGTGACACAATAGTCACCTGTGAACCGCTTTCCACGTAACCATTTGGCACTTTCAAACACAACTATTTTATGTTTACCATCACGACCAAGAGTAGCTTCCAATTGTAAGGGTAAAGGCGAATTAAAAATTGCATCGACCTTTCTAAACTTACTCCACAAAGACAAGGATGCTCTTTCCCCTTTACTTTGTCCTTCAAGGTTGCGTGAGAGCCGGACATTAACGCTATCACCTTTAGCGCCATTAAAGGTATAAATATCCTTATCTGGCCAAAATGAATACTTCCTGCCTAAAGTCGAACATACAGTAGCCGTTGATAATTCACACACATCACCAATGCCATTATTATCTATATCGGCCTGGTCGGGGTTTGAGATACTTGAACAATTATCACAAAGATCACCAACGCCGTCGCTGTCGGCATCGAGCTGGTCAACGTTAGGCGTATTAGGGCAATTGTCAAGGTCATTTAATACCCCATCGCCATCGATATCATTGTTTCTTACGATAGTGACATTAGCACTATTGGCGATTTCAGGGTTTATATCGTTAGCAGCTACCAAACTTAAATTAAAACCATCAACATTAATATCCGCAGGTATGTCAATACTGACCGTAACACTGAGTGTTTCATTACTCGCTATTGCAGCACGCTCTGGTGTCGTAGTGACGGTAAAACCCTCATCTGTCGCAGCAACAAAGTTGAAATTCCCAGCTTCGCCCTGGTTGGTAATGTTAAAGGAGGCCTCCACTACTTCGCCAGGCAGGAAACTCAACAATCCTGTCTGTGGAGCAACCATAATGGTTTGAGCCAAGAAGGTTGGAGCAAAGACACGTTGGAAGACATCTCCTTCACTATTGAGTCCATTAACTGAGACGCGAAAACGATCCAATGGGAGCTGGATAGAACCAAAGAACTCATCAAGAGGGACTTCGCCAAACGCACCACCGGCAGGTAGAGCCACGCTCGAGACAACACTGCCATCTTCTCTTAACAAATTAAAACTTACATTGGTCAAAGCATCTCCAGTTATTGCTGCCAATGCAGGTACTTCTGACGCCATAATTGAAGGTTGACCAACGATGGGGAAAAAGCCTTCATGCCCAGCTCTGCCAACTTCTTCTACGAATGAAAACCGATTAAAACTAATATCGCTATTGCCAGAAGCAGAAATTGAAAAATCGCTGCCGCCCTCCAGGTTAACACGCCATTCACCTGTTTCAGGTGTGGCAATGGAAACAATACTGCCGGCGCTTAAATTGGTGATCACCACATCGCCCTGGCTAGAATCGACGATGGTGTCATCAGGGCGAACAATTTCAACGTTATCATTGCTATCAGTTAATACAGAAAATGTTAACTGTGAGATGGAAGAATCAACTGGAATAATAAAATTTTGCGCACCTGCTGCAAGTGTTCCTCTCGCAATAAGTAAGGATTGCAAATCTCCGCTTAAGGCTGGCTCAATGAGGCTGAAAATGTTATCTGTCTCATCTTCCGAGATAAAGAATACCTGGCCACCTGTATTTTGAGCTACGAGTGAGTACGCAGGATCGATAGGGGAACAACTTCCTGTCAAGAAATAATCGATCATGATATTTTTTTGATTGGCCATAGCGGCAACATTGGCCGCAAGAGAAGCATCGGTTGCAGCGGCATCGGTAAATAAAATGAGGCGTGCATCTGTTGAACTTACGCTGATAGCTCGCAGCAGCCCGGTTTGAGATAGCTCAGGGCAGTCACCCCCACCATCGGGCACGATAGCATTGACTCGACTCAACAGTGCTAACGGGTCTATAGTTAAAAAAGGAATACCAACATTAGGGTCACCAAAGGTTTGTAATAAAAAAAATGAGGGCAGATCTCCTTGACCAAGGACTCTATTGACCACTTGTTGGACAGCTCGCGCAACTCCAGCGATTTCAGGCCCCATACTTCCAGTGTCATCAATGACAAACCCAAGGGATGGATTATTATCAAAAAAAGCGCGCAGCGCAGAATCATTGCTGGCCACACGGGTATCATCTAATATCTGATTAATATAATCGGTAGTAGAAGTTACGGCGGCACGCCTGGCTTCGGTATGAAGTGGTCGGCCTACTCTATCTTTATGGATTCCAACGCCCTCAGCAATTCCATGAGCGCACTTATTGCTGGGCGTCCCTACTCTGGGTGGGAAGGCGGCTGAAGGAAAATAGCCGGTAGTAATATCAGTAAGACCAGCACCTATAAGTATATTATCGTTAGCATCATCTACACAAGTTTGTACATTTATTCCTAGTGCTGTAAGCCGACTTCTACCTAGGGCAGTGTTCATTACCGCCCCCTGAGTATTCACCCAATTACTATGAGAATAGAAGTCCTGAAGGGTATGTAACGCTCGACCTAACATCACCCGTGCGGCTTCACCATCGGGCATATCATTGATTAAAAGTTGTATAACATCTTCCTTTAGATCAATGAGTCGGG
>CAYUKF010000215.1:0-2953 GCA_964445215.1 uncultured Thiotrichales bacterium | reverse complement strand
TAAAGAAACCACCTATTAAGAAAATATTATCGGGCGGGTTGCAAGCATGAATAACATCAAAACCACGTGTCAACAGCACGCGACAAGCAAGCGTAAACTGCCAGAACAAGGCGACTGAATACTCCAGCAAATATCCCAGCGCGCCCTCTGCTTCAAGAGGCAGGCTGTGCCGATAAATATGTACGCCATCGATCAACTCATATTTTTCTTCGTAGCCTTTGCCAACTGGGCAAATAATCGACACCTCGTAACCTGCCTCGTTGAGCGTGGTCGCCTCTTGCCAGACGCGGCGATCAAACGGCGACGGTAGGTTCTCGACTATAATGAGTACACGACGGGGGCTACCAGCATATGCCGTCATAGCGACCTTCCTTACTCCTATCCTGGGTGATACGAACAAGATCAACAATAACCTGGCCATCCTTGAGTCGATCCATAACGCTGGCAAATTCCTTATCTCCATTACCAATCACTATCGTCCTACCATGCGCAAGCACGTCATCAATGCTACTCACCATCAGTTTCGATATATGTGGAATTTGATTCATAATATAATCCCGATTAGCGCCAACCAGTTTTGCCAGATTGACGTTTTTATCATAGAGTTTTAAATCGTATCCTTTGCCCAAGAGACGTTCTATCAGCTCGACGATCGGGCTTTCGCGTAAATCATCTGTGCCTGCCTTGAAACTAAATCCGAGAATGCCAATCTGTTTATTACCTTTTTCTGTAATCATATTCAGGCCTCTTTCGACCTGATATTTATTACTAACCATAATGGAATCGAGAATAGGCACATCAACATCGAGACTATGGGCTTTATAAGTTAACGCTCGCACATCTTTAGGTAAACATGAGCCGCCAAAGGCAAAGCCGGGTTTCATATAATAGGGGGATAGGTTTAGTTTGGTATCTTGGCAAAAAATCTCCATGACTGCGTGGCCATCGAGTCCAACCGCCTTCGATATATTGCCGATCTCGTTGGCAAACCCTACTTTTAAGGCATGCCACACATTGTCACTGTACTTGACCATTTCAGCCGTGCGCACATCGGTTTTTATCAATGGCGCATCAAGTTTCGCATAGATACTTGCCAACAAATCACCGCTCTTCGAATCCGTTTCACCAATGACTGTTTTGGGTGGATGATAGAAATCATAGACGGCAGTTCCTTCGCGCAGAAACTCCGGGTTATTACACACACCAAAATCAACACCTGCTTTTTTGCCCGAGGCTTCCTCCAACACCGGTATCACCACATCACTCATCGTGCCGGGTAACATGGTGCTGCGTGCAACAACAACATGAAACCCGTCTTTTTGCCGAATCGCTTCACCGATTTGTTCGCACACATTTCTGACGTATTTCAGATCCAGGCCACCGTTTAATAAACTCGGGGTACCAACACAGATAAAGGACATTTCACTATTGTTAACAGCATTTTGAACATCGGTCGTAGCTCGCAGTGCACCCGATTTAACCGCAGCCGAAACAATAGCGCCGATTTCGTCCTCGATAACGGGAGTTTGCCCACTGTTAATGAGATCAACCTTGGGTTGATAGGGATCTACACCAATCACTGTATGCCCCTCTTGTGCCAAGCAACCTGCCGAGACGGCGCCGACATAGCCAAGACCAAATATACTGATTTTCATAGATACCCCTCATTTAACACTCTATCGTTGCCTAATCTCATAGAACTTATATTATTCAATAACTATTCTAATAACTCTTGATACAAGCTCAAATATCTTTTCGCCGATTGCTCAAGAGTAAACGACTGAATGACTTTATCGCGAGCTGCAGCAGACAAACCATCCCAACGTTTATTATTTTCTAACACCCAAAGCAACCCCCTCGCTAAATCATTCACATCAAACGCACTGGCAAGATAACCATTAGTTTTGTGCGAAATCATATCAGGCATACCACCAGTATTAAATGCTACAACAGGCGTGCCGCAAGCAAGGGACTCAAGTACGGTATTCGGCAAATTATCTTCCAGCGACGGCGCCACAAAAACATCTGCTGCAGCATACACAAGCGCTAGACTGATTTCATCGGCCAGTATGCCGAGATAATGAGTTTTCATGGAAAACTTACTCGCCCCAGAAGATGCTCCAAATACGATCAACTCATAATCAGTTGCAGTCCCCCACACCTCAAGTTTTGAAATAGCATCAACCAACAAATGATAACCTTTTCTTTTATCACTGGTCGCTGATCCAGCGCCAAATAGAATCAATTTTTTATCTTCCGGTAACCCTAGTATTTTTCTGGCCATAGTATGATCAACCGGGTGATACCTTTCATGATCGATACCGTTAGGCAAAACCTCTACCCTAAAATTATTGAATAGCACACTCTCACTGGCACAACGAGCCATCCATTTGCTTGGAGCGGATATTACTATTTTTCCTTTCAACTTAGACCAAGACTTCTTTTTTCTTGCCCAGATCCACCGATGAATATCTAACTTTTTTTCATCTAACGGTCGATTTTTTTTTGAATATCCTTCCTTATATCTAACGCTATTACCAACATAATGCTCACCCCCAGAAAATGCCCACATATCATGCAATGTCCAGACGATTGGTTGCTCGAACTTTGCCAAGGTCTCAATTGACATACAGCCATCATTCACCCAATGAAGATTCAAAATATCCGGGGAAATTTTTTTTATTCGATTAACCAATCTATCTGGAATCCAGGATGCAGAAATCCTGTCCATCTCAATACTTGAAAAGTGTCCTGGCACTCTATCTAGTAGCGGTGTCAATTTTGACATTACCTTATTAAAGGTGCCTACGGCACCAACAATAGTATTTTCTTTATGGCGTTGATTATTCACTAACATCATCGATGCTGAGTTAAGCCGTATCAATCCTCGATGCAACCTGTATGCAGCGATTCCCGCACCACCAAGCTGCGCTGCATTACTGACGTGTAATAT
>CAYUKF010000214.1:0-2962 GCA_964445215.1 uncultured Thiotrichales bacterium | reverse complement strand
TATTTAAACCGTCTATCCGATTTGCTTTTTGTTATTGCGCGGGCATTAGCACGATCTGGAGGTGGTGATGAAGTGTATTGGAAAAGAGACTAACCTTTCATAGCAATATCCACAATGAAACCAACTTCAGCTATCAACCTTCGTGAAACAGTAACAAGCTGGGCGAACCTGGCGTAAATTGCAAACGTGTTATCGCGGCGTTACTGACTTTAATACGAAACATATTTTCAATGGGTGAACCTAGCACGTAGCTGATCGCTGCGCGAATCACACCGGCGTGCGCAATAACCAAAACATGCTGTCCTGAATAACCGCTCACTATGCCATCAATGGCAGCACAAATACGTTGTTGAAACTGCGCCAATACTTCTGCACCTTGCGGCCGGTTGGCGATTGGATCACTAAAAAAACGTTGCAAAATATGCGGGTCATCTGCGCACAGCTGGTCTCGTGTCATGCCTTCCCAGACACCAAAACCAATCTCTTTCAAGCGATCATCTACTACAACAGATAAACCATTAGTTTGTGCCAACTCTTCAGCGAAAGCTCGGCAACGACACAGGGGCGAGGTGATGATTGTTTGCCAGGGAATTTGATCTGGCACGGCATCGCGCATTTGCTGCCAACCCAAGTCACTCAATGGGTCGTCAATCTGTCCGCGATAACGACGCCCACCTACTGGTTCGCCGTGACGCATTAAATCAATAGTCGTTACTAACCGTTGCGGCATATTAGGGAGCCCAACCCCATAGGGTCAGCAAAGCAACAACGATTAACCATATAACAATGGTGCGAAAACTGAGCCTATGTGCACTGTCGATATGATCATGCCAGTCAGCAGGATCATCGACCTCAACACCATCGCGACAAGTACGAAACTGTAATGCACTAATGCCGGTTTCTATTAGCAAACGGCGGTTACCTGTAATCCAATCATGCGTCCAACGTGAGGCATTTTGACGCCAACACTCCAGCACATCAATAAAACTGCCAGCGAGCGCATAGGCGATAGCAGTTAGGCGGGCTGGAATCCATGCTAATAGCCCATGCAAAATACGCGCGCTATCGGCTACAGACTGTAACGCTTCATCCTCTTTGAACAGATCATCACGTAGTATCGACGAACACCGAAACAAAACTGCACCTATCGGGCCTAATACAACAAACCAAAAAATAACACCCAGCAAACGCTCGTTATTCTCTACCAAAACGCCATCAAGCACGGCGCGATGCAGTCCATGCTCATCATCATCACGTATTTTACTGCGAGCGACCATCGTGCCAATATGCTCATAAGCTGCTTTTTCATTACCCGCATCACATTCAGTAACATAATTCTTTAGCTGGCGTTGCAAATTCATTGGACCAAAGCTATAGACCAAAATGGCCACTGAAAATATCAAATAGATCAGGCTATTCCACTCAGCCAGCCTAGCTTGCAGTAAGCCAACAATTAACACCGGCACCAACAAGATCAGCAGCAAACCAATCACACCACCACCTATTGCAAAAATCTTTGAGTGCTGGACAGAAAAGTTAACTAAACGCTGTAGCCAACGGTATTCCCTGATTTCGTCTACAGAAGGAGCAAAACGCTCAATAAAAAGAGCTAGCAGTATTACAATGAGATTCATAAGCCCCGTGTCCTGTTAGTTATTTGGTATCCCTGGCAACCCAACAGACGACTATTCTTTGAGTGCCAAGCGAAATTGATCCCAATCAAACGCCTCGCCTGGGTCTGTTTTACGCTGCGCAGCAATATCGCAATGCCCCACAATACGCTCAACGGTAATGGCAGAATAACGCGACTGAATATGGCGTGTCACCCCAATTAAGGCTTGATACTGCTCAGGTTCATAAAGGCTGTCATCACAGCCTTCTAGCTCAATACCAATAGAAAAATCGTTACAACAACTGCGCCCATCAAAACATGATTCGCCTGCGTGCCAAGCTCGCTTATCAAACGAGACATACTGGAAAATCTCACCATCGCGACGAATCAACAAATGTGATGACACGCGTAGCGAAGATATCTTAGAGAAATAGGGGTGTGCTGCCCCATCGAGTCGATTACAAAACAGATCATCGATCCAAGACCCACCGTACTCGCCTGGCGGCAAGCTGATATTATGAATCACTAATAAGCTCGGCTCAGCCTGCGTTGGACGCCCGTCATGATTAGGACTATTGACGTGAATCGCGCCGCGCAACCAACCATTGTCATCAATAGGAGACATCTCTTGCAAACTCATTATTGCAGCCTATATTACACTCAGGCTATTGATTTATATACCCTAACGGCGTCATGATACCCCATGTTACAAGCGAATAGTGTGCCCTGAGCAATAGGCGAAATGGCACGCTGCGAAAAAAGGCTCTTAGCCTGGATAATTCATGAATTATCCAGGCTAAGAGCCTTTGATTAAGTCAGGGGTTCCCTTCGCCGCTAAGCCACGTATAATGCGCCTCATTTTGCCCGGAGAATTCTTTTGAGCCAACAGCGACGTAATATCGCCATCGTAGCCCACGTTGACCATGGTAAAACCACCCTGGTTGATTGTTTGCTACAGCAGTCTGGCACCCTTGATGAGCGTAAAGCTGTCACCGAACGCGTGATGGACAGCAATGACCTCGAAAAAGAGCGTGGCATTACCATTCTGTCAAAAAACACGGCGATTGAATGGGGCGATTACAAAATCAACATCGTCGATACTCCTGGCCATGCCGACTTCGGTGGTGAAGTCGAGCGCGTGCTGTCGATGGTGGATGCCGTTGTCTTGCTGGTCGATGCCGTTGATGGCCCCATGCCACAAACGCGCTTTGTCACGCAAAAGGCCTTTGCTCAGGGTTTAAAACCTGTTGTCGTCGTCAACAAAATTGACCGACCTGGCGCGCGCCCTGACTGGGTGGTTGACCAAACCTTTGAACTGTTTGACCAACTCGGCGCCACTGACGAGCAACT
>CAYUKF010000213.1:1539-2972 GCA_964445215.1 uncultured Thiotrichales bacterium | reverse complement strand
GTCATCGGCAAACGAATGCCGCTCGCAATTTTACCCATTCGATGTAACGCCCATTTAACAGGAATGGGGTTCGACTCAATAAACAACCCTTTGTGTAATGCGCTCAGACTTTGATCAATTTTTTCTGCCTCGGCTATATCCCCTACCAATGCTGCCTTGCACATCGCTGCCATAGCCTCTGGGGTAACATTATTGGTAACTGAAATTACACCATTACCCCCTTGCAACATAAAAGCGGTACCGGTTTCATCATCGCCGCTGTAAATCGCAAAATCATTCCCCGTTAACAGCCGAATCTGGTCAAGACGCGAGAGATCTCCCGTCGCCTCTTTAACACCAACAATATTGTCGATTTTAGCTAAACGCGCAATCGTCTCTGGCAACATATCACACGCAGTACGACCTGGAACGTTATATAAAATCTGTGGGATAGCAACGCTTTCAGCAATTAGCTGATGATGCTGATACAAGCCCTCTTGCGTAGGTTTATTATAGTAGGGGGTCACCAATAAGCAGGCATCGGCACCCACTTGCTGGGCGCAACGGCTGAGGTCAATCGCCTCACGGGTCGAATTCGCTCCAGTCCCCGCAATCACTGGAATACGGCCGTCAACGTACTGAACAACATGGCGAATAACGTCGCAATGCTCTTTCTCATCCAAGGTGGCAGATTCACCGGTCGTGCCCACAGCAACAATGGCATCGGTTCCCGCTTGCACGTGCCATTCAACCAACGCTTGCAAACTGGAATAATCGACTGCGCCATCGTCAGCCATTGGCGTGACCAGCGCGACCATACTACCTTGGAACATTACAGGACTCGTGCAGGGAGAAAGAGCGCCAAATGATACCGACGAAAGTCTATTTACTCAAGCATTTGCTGGTACTATAGCGTTTTTTTACCATAGCGACATGTAACCTCAGATTACTATGCAAAACTACCTCATTATCTCGGCCATTGGTCACGACAAGCCTGGCATTGTGCAAAAAATATCCAAGATCGTGCTCGATAACGGCTGCAGCATCGAAGACAGCCGTATGATGGTGCTTGGCGGGGAATTCAGCGTCATCATGATGACCTCCGGTAACTGGAATCACATTGCCAAGCTGGAAAATGCGGTCAAAACTGCCGCTGCTGAGCTTGATCTTGCGGTCACCCTGACACGCACCGAGCCGCGCGAGACGAAACCAACGTTAATGCCCTATGCGGTCGAAGTGGTCGCCATCGACCATCCTGGCATCGTCCACCATGTTACTGATTTCTTCTCACGACGCCATATCAATATCGAAGACCTCAGCACAGACAGCTACCATGCAGCCCATACTGGCACCGCCATGTTCTCCATGAACATTGCTATTGATGTGCCATCACAACTCAGCCTTAGCGAGCTACGCATGCAATTTCTCAGTTTCTGCGACGAATACAATCTCGA
>CAYUKF010000213.1:0-1439 GCA_964445215.1 uncultured Thiotrichales bacterium | reverse complement strand
GACAGCATAAAATCGCATGAGAAATTTAAGACTAAGCAGTGCTTTCCTTTTGACCTATTATCTGACCCTGACGAAGCACTCTGCAATCAATTCGATGTTATTAAAGAAAAAAGTCTCTACGGCAAAAAATACATAGGCATTGAACGCAGCACTTTCTTAATTGATGAAAAAGGCGTGCTTCGACAAGAGTGGCGTAAAGTAAAAGTCAAAGGCCATGTCGATGAGGTACTGGAGGCGGTTAAAGTGCTTTGAGCTTGCCAGCAGACTCTTTTATTTTTTGCCGGTAAACATGACGTTAGACAAATAAGAAAACTAAGAAAATGGCAAAAAATACGATCAAATATTGGAACCCACTGTTCGCTGAAAATAAAGGCAAGTGGCAATCAATAGATGGGCTTGAAGGGGTCGCTGAAGAATTGACTCTGAGCATTGATCACGAAACAGGAGAATACACACGTTTAACTCGGTTTTATGCTGGCGCAGATACAATTAAATTTGGCGCTAAAAGTCACAAATATCCTGAAGAAATATTTATCGTAAGTGGTCGTCTTTACGATCAGGCATTTGATATGTGGTTGGAAACTGGGCATTACGCAAGCAGGCCACCTGGTGAACTGCATGGCCCTTTTAAAACTGAAGAAGGATGTGTCGTGCTTGAGATCTCTTTTCCAAATAAAGTGGGTGAATAACAAGTGAGTTCATCGGATTGCCAAAGCCTGAGGTTCCCAGCCCCTGCTACAGCCAGTTTAATGAGTCGCACTAAAGTTCCTAACAATAGCTTTACCATTTTTAATAGCAAGGGTGTCTACTAATTAGACTAAAATTATGTCGATTCACGGTAGCATGAAGTCGTGGGAGATCACCTTGTCTTTACCCGCAGTAAAACTGCCACAAACATTAATTTTAGACTAGACTCTCAATCAAGCGGCACCACGTGCCCCAGAGTATAATGACCTATTTTCATCACGATTAGAGCAGCCCTGTTAACCCATGCCTGAATCAATACAAGACATCCATGCCATACAACAAGATATTATTGACGAATTTGCTTTATTCGAAGATTGGACTGAGCGCTATAAATACATTATTGATCTGGGGCGCGACCTACCCGAACTCGGCGCTGATGAGATGGTCGAAGCAAACCTAGTCAAAGGCTGTCAATCACAAGTCTGGCTCATGGCCCGCGAAGAAGAGGGTAGAGTGATGTATCGTGTCAACAGTGATGCTGCCATTGTCAAAGGCCTAGCAGCATTATTGGTTCGGGTCTATTCCAAGCAGACTGCTGATACAATTGTTAACACTGAACCTGAGTTCATTAGTAAAATTAGTATGCATGAGCATTTATCACCAACCCGATCAAACGGCTTGGTTGCCATGCTTAAACAAATTAAATTATTTGCTGCAGTGATCAAGCAACGATGCGAATCTCACGCCCAATC
>CAYUKF010000212.1:0-3014 GCA_964445215.1 uncultured Thiotrichales bacterium | reverse complement strand
AACCCAACAATATGACTACAAACGTATTAACGGCGGTCTGTTGATACAAGACCGTGATTGCGGCCAACTGAGCGATGACATGATTAAAGTCGTGACCAAACGTACGCCTAGCGATGATGAAATGAGCGACCTGCGTTTTGCCTGGTCAGTCGCCAAATACGTAAAGTCCAACGCCATTGTCTATGCGCGTAATCAATTTACCGTCGGTATCGGTGCCGGTCAGATGAGCCGTATTGACAGCGCGCGTATTGCCGCCAGCAAAGCACAGGATGCGGGTTTTGATGTCAGCGGTAGCGTCATGGCCTCGGATGCCTTTTTCCCTTTTCGCGATGGCCTGGACAGCGCCGCCAAAGTTGGCGTTACTGCTGTCATTCAACCCGGTGGCTCAATGCGTGATGGCGAAGTGATCGAAGCCGCTAACGAACATAATATTGCTATGGTGTTCACTGGCATGCGCCACTTTCGCCACTAGTGTTAACAGGCGCTGGCAAGCAATGAATGTCTTAGTCATAGGCGGCGGCGGTCGCGAACATGCATTGGCGTGGAAAGTCGCGCAATCTGCTCAAGTGACCACTGTTTTCGTTGCACCGGGTAATGCCGGCACTGCGACTGAGCCGGGGATAAAAAACATCGATATCGGCGTTGATGACCACCAGGCACTGCTGGCCTTTGCCCAGACAAATCATATCGAACTCACCATCGTTGGTCCTGAAGCACCGTTAGTAGCCGGTATCGTTGATCTATTTCAAGCAAATAATTTACCTTGCTTTGGTCCATCAAAAAAAGCCGCGCAACTTGAAGCATCCAAAACTTATAGTAAAGATTTCCTCCAACGCCATAATATTCCTACGGCGTTTTACGCCAGCTTCACCGAAGCTGACAACGCTATTGAGTATTTACAACAACAAACGCTTCCCGTTGTCATCAAAGCCGATGGCCTGGCGGCAGGCAAGGGTGTAGTCATTGTCGACAACCTGCAACATGGTGTCGAAACCATTCACAGTATGATGCAAGCCGGTAAGTTTGGTCGCGCCGGGGAACATATTGTTATCGAAGAATTTTTGCGCGGCGAGGAAGCCAGCTTTATCGTCATGGTCGATGGCAAACATATTTTGCCCCTCGCCACATCACAAGATCATAAGGCGCGTGACGAAGGAGATAAGGGTCCCAATACCGGTGGTATGGGCGCTTATTCGCCAGCAGCCATCGTCGATGAGGCATTGCACCAACGCATCATGAATGAAGTCATGATACCGACTGTTAAAGGCATGGCCGCTGAAGGCGCACCCTATACCGGCTTTCTTTATGCTGGCATCATGGTCACTGCCGACGGCACACCCAAGGTATTAGAGTTTAATTGCCGCTTTGGCGACCCCGAAACACAGCCGATCATGATGCGTTTACAAAGTGACCTGGTTGCGCTTTGCTTCGCTGCGCTCGATAAAAAGTTAGACACTGTTAGCGTCGAATGGGATCCGCGTATTGCCCTCGGCGTCGTGCTCGCTGCGGGCGGCTACCCAGACAGCTATCGCAAGGGCGATATCATCAGCGGCCTTGATAAAGTAAGCGACGCCAAAGTCTTTCATGCTGGCACAGCAACGGACAATGGCCATATCGTCACCAATGGCGGTCGTGTACTCTGTGTCTGTACCTTGGCTGATGATGCGCTGCAAGCCCAACAAACTGCCTATTCTGCTGTAGCTTCGATTAACTGGACTGATATGCAATACCGCAAGGATATCGGCCACCGCGCCATTGCACACTTGACCCAATAAACAGGGAGCCGGAGGATTTTGCTATTCCAGGCGTAATCGTCATCGTGTGATAATATTTGTCGTGTTACACACTATCGGGTTACAGTCGGTATAACGTCAAACAAGGCCTGAAGAATGGCCAGGGAATATACCCAGGAGGGCGTATGTATATTGTGACGAATCGTAGTATCAACGAGTCAGCACGCGGTCTGCAAAAACTCGGGCCGAAACCCAATACTGAGGGGGCTAATGAGTTACGTCTGGTCGAGGCAAGCAAAAAGGCCGGGCGTTGGCATATAAACATTCTTGCCGATAAACTCGACCGCAAAATGAAGCGGGAGATAGGCCTGACGGGTGAAGAGACGGTTTATGCCAGCCAGTATGTGGCACAAAAATTATTAAAACGCGTGCAACAAAACAAGCGGAATTTGCTGTTCTTTGTCCATGGCTTTAACAACGATTTCGAGACCATGCTGGAACGTGCTGAGGGATTTTCTCGCAAATACAATGTTGAGGTTATCGCGTTCAGTTGGCCGGCCAATGGCGGAGGCGCGCGTGGCGTAGCGAGCTATCGAAGTGATAAACGTGACGCCAGAGTGTCAGTCGGTGCCCTGGATCGCTGCTTCACCAAAATTTATGGTTATCTCGATGAGTTCAATGCAGTGTTAAACCACAGCATAAAAGCAAAGGCCTGCAAAAAATATCCGGGCAACCATGAGGCAAGAGACCAATTTATTACTCGGATGACCGAGAAAGCTTGTCCGTTTACAGTTAACATGGTGTTACACAGCATGGGAAATTATCTGTACAAGCATCTCTTGCTGTCGTCGATTTACCGGGCGCACCGATTATTATTCGACAATGTCATTATTGCAGCCGCTGATACCAATAATGCAGCACACGCTGGCTGGGTTGACAGGATACAGTGTCGGCGGCGGGTATATATCACTATTAATGAAGACGACTCCGCATTGATGGCGTCGCGAATGAAGGTGGGAGAGGAACAAAAAGCGCGTCTGGGGCATTGTCTACACCATCTTGATTCGCGCCAGGCCATCTACGTTGACTTTACCAACGCAGCTTATGTGAAACGTTCGCATGCCTATTTTGAGGGCACATCTTTGCGCAATAAGGCGGTAAAGACTTTCTTTCACAAGGCGTTTAATGGTCAACGCGTCGAAGAAGATCTTACATACGATAGCGCCAGAGGCTTGTATAAACCAAAATAACACGCAGCGCAGGAGTCTTAGAAGTTCTGTG
>CAYUKF010000211.1:0-3016 GCA_964445215.1 uncultured Thiotrichales bacterium | reverse complement strand
TATAGGCATTATCTTTAATAAGCTGTTTGTAATCGCCTTTTAACAAACCGAGTTTGACGAGGCCTTTGGTGAGCACACGCACAGCGGTGTCATGGTGCACGTTATAACGCACGCCAGGTTGTATTTTTTTTATTGCCGCCAGTTGTGCGTCTAATACCAGGTCATACAGTGCACGCTGCTCTGCGCTAAAACGGCCATTGACCGGAAAGGTGCGCGTAATATCGGAAGCGTAGTTATCATATTCAGCACCGGCATCGATTAATAATAAATCACCGTCGTTCAATGCAGCATTATTTTCGGTGTAGTGCAATATGCAGGCATTTTTTCCACCAGCAACGATGGCGGGATAAGCCGCTGAGTGGCTGCCATGTTTCATAAAACAATGTGTCAATTCAGCATTGATTTCATATTCATTCATGCCGGGTTTGCATTGTTGCATCGCTCGAATATGCGCTTCAGAGGCAATGTTGGCTGCGCGTTGCATGAGTTTAATTTCAGCATTAGATTTAACCAAACGCATTTGATGAACAATATGCGCCAGCGAAATAAACTGTAAGGGTTCGCTAGCACCGCTGCGGGATTGATTGCGCAAGGTTTCGACTTGTTGTGTCAGCAGTTGATCAAATTCGTGATCGTGGCCCAGGGTATAAAAGATGCGCTCAATACCGCCCATCCATTCGCCGAGTTTGTCGTGCAGGATTTCAATGTCATAGGCTTCGTTAGCAGCAAAATGCTCAATGGCGCCTTCAGGGCCATAACGATGGCCGTGCCAAATTTCGAGCGCACGATCACGTTGCCGACAAAACAATATGAAACGCGATTTGGATTTTTCACGTAATAACACCATGACAGATTCAGGCTCGCTAAACCCTGTCAGGTAATAGAAATCACTATCGGGTCGAAACGGGTAATGGACATCACGATTGCGAACTTTTTCCGTTGCCGTAGGCAAGATGGCCATACTGTTTGGGCCCATTTGTTTAAGTAGTCGCTGGCGGCGTTTACTGAATTCGCTTGTCATAGGTAGGAGTGCTCTATTAAAGAGTGTCTCTGATTTATTTTAGAAGGAGTACGAGGATGTGCATCAACCGTCAGTGTTTTAGGCAACGCAGAAGTATTCTCGAGGCACGTAGCTGAATATTTTAGACATAAGGTGCGAAGTTTGCCAGAGACTCCTTTAATGTAAGGTGTCTTCGGGATGCTTACTATTTTCATCGACCAGGGTAAAGGTTCCGACGCGCAAGTATTCGACCAGTTCCATATAGGCAGACTCTTCATCTTCACCTTCTTCAAATTGTTCTGCAAGTTGTGCAATGGCGCTAAAATCTTCAACGATTTCACGGCTGGCTTCTGAAAGTGCGTCGAGGGTTTTTAGGCCGCTTACGCTGAGGCCAAAAAGAAACCCTTGGCACCAAAGGCTGAGTGCTTGTGTGCGTGCAGCAATAGATTCACTGTCTGCTGGCAATAATGGGCTAAAATCATAGTTCATATCACTAAGTTGGGTGCGTGTGTGACGGTGTAATGTGGCCAGTTCGGCAATGGCGGCGGCATGTGTTGAGTCGGTATGTTGAGCTGTCTGGTTTTTAGCTAAAAACTGTGTAAATAATTCACTTGGTGATTTATGCTCCAGAGCCTGCCCCCGTGTCAAGCACGGGGCAGGCTCCGTGCTTGACACGGGGGCACCCTCTACTGAAACCCCTTCGGGCTTCCTGCACTCATGTCTGCCTTCGGCATTCACCTTGTACCCCAGGGCACCCTCTCTGCCTTCGGCATTCACCTTGTCATCCAGGCCAAGCCAGTCACTGCGCTGGCTGCCAGGGTCAAGGCTTAACATACCGCAAAGAATGCCATGCGCTTCAGCACATTCAACCGTTGCATCAAGGTCGCTCAGTAAGTGTTGGTAATCATCGTAATCAGGCATGGCAGTGTACTAGAATTATTATGCGCCAATAACTCGTGCTCGCTGCAATATTGGCTAAGATTTAGGCGTCAGAATGCCAGTATAGCTGAATAGGTGAAAAATAATGGCGTTGACCCCCTTATAAGGCCGATTTATAGTAGCGCAATCATTCTTTGGAGGTGACTTATGGGTGAGTCAAGCGCCCCGAATATTATCGATTTCCCGCGCTTTGAGTTTTGGGTTGGTGAACTTATCGATACCTGCGAGCAGCTCAAGCAGGAGAATATGAATTTGCGCCAAGAGCAATCAACGCTGTTTGATGAAAAAACATGTTTGGCGGACCGTAATAATAGGGTTACGCAGCGTTTGCAAACCTTGATTGGTCGTCTTAAAAAGATGGAGGCAGTTTAATGGAGGCTGATCGTGTGTCAGTTGCGGTTCAAATTTTAGATAAGGAATATCGTTTTTCTTGTCCTGAAGAAGAGAGCGAAGCCTTAGTGGGTGCGGCGCGTTGCGTTAATCGCAAAATGGCTGAAATTCGTGACTCAGGTAAAGTCATTGGCCTTGAACGGATGGCCATCATGGTCGCGATTAATATCGCCCATGAGTTGCTTGATCTTAATGGCTCGAGCAGGGGTACGAATGCTGAATTGCCCAAACAGCTTGCGGTATTGCAAGATAAGGTTGAAAAAGCGATTAGTCATGCGCGTCAGATGGAGATCTAGCTTGCAACAATGCTGTTGCTTTGCTAATAAAAAGCATAAAATGGTAATGCACTTTCTGCGGCGTTTGTTATACGCCGACAAACCTCTTGAGCTATAAGTATAAATCCGGGAGGCTTCGCGAGAGTTGTTGTGCATGTCCGCTAGCCGGAAAGCCTGATACGCTCGCTTGGCCACCCACTTGAACCCTTGGTTCAAGAATGTGGCTAGTGACGGCGACTGTGGAAAGTGCCTTGTTTTTTTAATGATGGCTAATGACTAGAAAAAAAAGTCGACAACCAAGCTCTTTGCGAGAAGTGCTACGCGCAAAACGACGACAGTTAACGGGTTTTGATCGTACCGATAAGACCCATGCACTGATCAAACAAATTCTGCGTCACCATGCTTATCAAAC
>CAYUKF010000210.1:0-3019 GCA_964445215.1 uncultured Thiotrichales bacterium | reverse complement strand
CGTCCGCCTTCGTGAAATATGCGGGTTAGTTAAGGCGCACACGCGGATCAACCAGTGTATAAGAAATATCCGTCAATATCAGGCCAATGATATATAGCACGGAACCCAAAAAGACCATGGCGCGAACAATGGCGAAATCTTGTGCTTGTATGGCGTCAATAACATAACTGCCCAAACCTGGAATGCCAAAAAATGATTCGGTGATTAGACTACCCATGAACAAGACAGGCAAAACAACGACAATACCCGTTAAAATCGGAATCATCGCGTTCTTCAGCACATGCTTGAACAACACCACATGCTCAAACAAACCCTTGGCGCGTGCTGTACGCACATAATCACGGTTAATCTCTTCGAGAAAAATCGTGCGATACCAACGCGTACCCGCACCAATACCGCCGATTAAACCAACAATCACTGGCAGCACAAGAAATTTAATCGCATCCAGTCCATCGTCATAACCGGATATAGGCACTAAATGCAAAGACTTGCTAATAAGGTATTGACCCCCAATAATATAAAACATGGACGATATTGACATCAATACCACACCGATAATAACGCCAGCGACATCAATATAGCTGGCACGAAAAAAGGCCAAAATCATGGCAGCGGTAATATTGACTAACAAACCAATAATAAGCGAAGGAATGGCAATGGCTAAACTTGGCCACATACGTTGACGAATATCGTAACCAATATCGCGGCCATCATCAGCAGCACCGAAATCAAAGACAAATAATTTGGCCGATTTTTCAAAAAAAATCGTTTGCTTGAATTTATCTACACCACTCGCGTTAGAATTATACAACAATGGCTTATCGTAACCTCTGGCCACCTTCCATTTGTTGATCGCCTCTTCGGTGACGTGTTTATCGCCCAGATGTACGCGCGCAATATCATCCGGTGAATTAACGACAAAAAATAGCGCAAAAGTAATTAAGTTAACACCAATTAATATCGGTATCGCATAAAGTAAGCGCCGTGTTATGTAAGCCAGCATTAAATGTCTACCCGCGCAGGTTTGCTTGCCGCAACAGAAGCCGAAACAGAAGATAACACAGAGGCACGCTGACGTTTTTTATAGGCGACAAAGGCTGGCGCAACCACCACGACAAGCAATAATAAGAGTAAATATACTGGCCACAATATCGGTGTATTCCATTCGGTACGCCGTTGCTCACGCAGCAGCGGATCGATGCGCTTGTATTTCAGTGTGTTATTCGCAATATCGGCGGGCTTGGTATTTTTTAACCATTCATGTTGCAAGCTAAACACTTTAGGATGGAAACCCCACAACCAGGGGCCATCCTTTCTCGCGATATCGACCATTTCTTTAATTATTGCTGCTCTCTTGCGGCCATTAGGCAGATTTTTTGTTGCTTCAAAAAGTTGATCAAATTTTGCATTGGTGTAGTTCGCACCATTCACACCATTTAACTGCGCTTTTTTATTTGGTCCATACAAAAGAAATAAAAAATTCTCTGGGTCAGGGTAATCTGCATTCCAACCCCAGCTAAATATCTGCGCCTTGCCATCACGCATCTTCTGCTGAAACCGATTATAGTCAGTGCTACGAATAACTAACTGTATATTGAGTTTCTTAAACTGTTTTCGCCACCAGTCCAGCGTTGCCTTGGCAGCCGGTCCCACAGCAGGCGTATCATAGTAAAGCAGCAAGGGTTTGCCCGAAGACTGATCAATACCATCAGCATAACCTGCCTGCGCCAATAGCGCTCGCGCCTCTTCGATTGGTTTGCGTTGCGCTCGCCCGTTAACGACATCATAAACATAAGGGTTAATGCCTGACACACCTTCTTCATAACCGAATATACCTGGTGGCATAGGCCCTTGCCCTGGAATACCACGGCCATTCAAGAAAATAGCAATATACTCTTCGTAATCAACAGCAATTGCAATCGCACGACGCAATAAACGTGCTGGCTCGCTATCACCACCGACCACCGGGTCTAACATGTTAAAGCCACCATAGTAGATGGACGTTGCAACAGTCGTCAGTAAATCAATACCCTGCTGCTTCATCTCATCGGTCAAGGTGGCATCACCTCCACCCGAAACATTCACTGCCTGATCAAAACTGTCTGAGCCCACACCTGAGCTATCGTAATAGCCTTGGAGAAACTTGTTCCAATAGGGTATACCTTCTTTTTCCAGGCTAAACACTACTTTGTCTATAAAAGGCATGGTCTGCCCAGCATCAACTAACAAGCCTGCCTCTTCATCACCAGGCTCACCTTCATCGGGATAGGCTTCACCGCGAAAATTGGGATTTTTTTCCAACACCATTTGTCGGTTTGGATTGTTCACCGTTAACATATAGGGGCCAGTGCCGACTGGATACCAATCAAGGGTAATGTTTTTCTTGGTTAGACTCGGCTGCGAATAAAGCCGATCTACTTCCCAAGCAATGGGAGCAAAAAATGGCATCGCCAACCAATATTTAAATTGCGGATATTTCGTTTTAAGGGTAATGCGATACGTGTAACGATCAATCACTTGCGCCCCTGCCAAAGCATGTTGGCGTAAATCTACCCACGCTTTATTATCAACTTCGATTTGCTTGGCCAGTGTTGCACTATACTCGGACAGGCCATCAATATATTCCGTCATTAAACCAAAAATCGGCGAATGAATTTTCGGATGCGCCAAACGCTTAATCTGATACACATAGTCTGCCGCAGTGAGCTCACGGCTGGCCGTTTTCTTAAAGTCAGCCAATACATCAATATCGTCTAATTGTGCTGTGCTTAATTGGTGGTAAAGATACTGCTCACCAGCGCCATTATCAACACGGGAAAAGGCAGGGTGCGGTTGAAATTGAATGCCTGGCTTGATCTTGATCTCATAAATAACCTTAGCAACCAAACTAGCGTCGGCGTCCTCTGCCAGTATCTCGCCCTTAGTATCATAATAAACAGGTATGGGAATTGATTCCGCCGTCAGTGTTTCCAATTGATAGGGACGTTTTAAATAATGGTATTGCAGTGGTGGCTCATAA
>CAYUKF010000209.1:0-3025 GCA_964445215.1 uncultured Thiotrichales bacterium | reverse complement strand
ATGCAGGCCGCTTAATGGCTAAGGAAAAACTCGATTACGACATTATTATTGTCGGTGGCGGCCTTGTTGGCGCTGGGCTTGCCTGCGCCTTGGGTGATCTTAACTCCAACAACGATAAATTACGCATCGCGATTATCGAAGCCATTGCCTTTGGTGACGCAGCGCAACCCAGCTACGATGATCGCAATATCGCCTTATCACAAGCTAGCTATCGAATATTTAACACGTTGGGTTTATGGCTCGACATTATTAAAACAGCGACACCCATCGAATCTATCATCATCAGCAATCGTGGTTACTTTGGCACAGCACGATTGCATGCTAAAGATCATGGTGTTAATGCACTCGGCTTTGTTGCGCAAACTCGCGCTATCGGCGCAGTCTTTAAGCAACGCATACAAAACCTGGACAACATTGAGTTCATTTGTCCAGCACGGATTACGGCTTTAGTTATCACCAATGAACAAGCTAAGGTCACCATAGAGCAAGGTGACAATAATAAAACACTCAGCTGCTCGTTAGTCATCGGTGCAGATGGAGCAAAATCTAAAACACGCGAACTATTAAGCATCGCTACGCAAAGGCACGACCATGGCCAAACCGCCATCGTCGCCAATGTCACGCCAGAAAAACCCCATCATAATACCGCCTATGAGCGTTTCACCGATAGCGGTCCATTAGCCCTGCTGCCTATCAGCGAACAACGTTGTGCCTTGGTCTATACCGTATGGCATCACCAGGCAGAAGAAATCCTTGGTCTTGGCGACGATGCCTTTTTAAAACGTCTATCAGAGCGCTTTGGTGATCGCTTGGGCAAACTTATTAAAGTAGGTAAACGCAACTCCTACCCCTTGGCCTTAACCAAGGCAGAGAAAACCCTCGCTAAACGTGCCGTATTAATCGGTAACGCCGCACACAGTTTGCACCCCGTTGCCGGGCAAGGTTTTAATTTAGGCGTTAGAGACATTGCTGTGCTCGCTGAAACAATTAATGATGCCTTAGCTAAAAATATTGATATTGGCAATGAAACAAGTTTACAAACATTTCAACAATGGCGACAAAGCGATCAACAACGCGTTATCGGCTTCACCGAAACACTGGTTAGTGTTTTTAGCAATCCACTGACATCAGTCAAGCTATTGCGTAATATCGGTTTAGTCGGCGTCGATCTACTGCCTCCTGTCAAAAAATTACTCGCACGACAAACCATGGGCATTGCAGGCAAACAACCTCGACTTGCACGCGGCATACCATTGAGGAGCCGCTGACTTATTCATGAACTCGTATCTTATGCCTGAAATACCCAGCTCCTACGTTGCACCCCAAGGGCACTTCCTGCGGGGCGCAAATCTTGACAATAGCTCCACTATTGCCTGCAATTTGCGCCTTGAATCTGCCCTTTATATTATAGGGTTCAGGCACAATCTACTTCGTCCAGAATAAGCCAGAGGCTCCTTAAATTAACCATGCAACACGACTACGACATGATTATTGTAGGCGCCAATATCGTTGGCTCAACACTAGCTTGCGCCTTAGCTGATAGCAGCTTAAAGCTGCTCGTTATTGATGGCTTTAAACCTGAACCAGATTGGCCCAATAATTCTTATGACGACACCCATGACCTAAGAGTTTCCGCACTCACCAGCACATCCAGCGAACTATTTGAGAAACTTGGTATCTGGCAAAACCTAATCAAAGACCGGCCTAGCCCGTTTCGGGCACTACACGTATGGAATGAAGACGCCAATAATAAACTCAGCTTTGATAGTGCTGACACAGGCGAAGCCTACCTCGGTCATATTGTCGAAAACCGTCGTGTCCAACAAGCGCTACATCAAGCACTGGCTTATCGACGTTCAGTAGAATTAAAGCTGGGTATATCACTAGAAACACTCACCATAGAAAAAGACAAAGCAAGCATAACCACCAGTGACAAAAAAACCATTACAACAAAACTCATTATTGGTGCCGATGGTGCGCGCAGCAAAGTACGTGACCTTAGCAATATCAGCACAAACGGCTGGAGCTACCAACAACAAGCTATCATCGCCAATGTTAAAACCGAAAAGCCACATCAACAATGTGGCTGGCAACGTTTTTTAGCCACTGGGCCACTGGCCTTGCTGCCTTTAGCCGATGGTCGTTGCAGTATCGTCTGGTCAGCGCAAGATGCTTACGCCAATGAACTTATGGCAATGGATAAAGAAACCTTTGCGTCAGAAATGACCACTGCCTTGCAAAATGAACTCGGCCAAATTACGCTAGACAGCGAACGTGCCGCGTTTCCACTTAAAGCACAACACGCCAACAATTACGTCGCACCACGCATTGCCTTGATCGGCGATGCTGCCCACAGCATCCACCCCTTGGCTGGACAAGGCGTCAACCTAGGTCTGCTCGATGCCGCCTGTCTTGCTGAAATTATTAACACCGCGTTGGAAAACAAACGTGACATCGGCCGTGAACACACACTAAAGAAGTATCAACGCGCCCGCAAAACCAGCAACCTCGCCATGCTCACCGCCACCGATGGGCTCAACAAACTTTTCAGCAATAACAACGATCTGCTTAACTGGGCGAGAAACACTGGCTTCGCCACAGTCAATGCCATGCCAAAAACTACGTCATTATTTATGCGCTTGGCTGCGGGCAAATGAAGAAAATCTATGCAAACCAAATCGTTCTATTTCAGTCATTTGGCCTTGGCTACAGCCACGATTTTTCTGTTTGCGGCTTGCGACTCTGAAACGCCGAGCTAATACCTAAATAGGTATACTGTCCTTGGAATTGGGGAATTCCCATAAATAGGTATACTGTCCCGAATGGCACAGCTTATCTTGATGGTGATTTTTATATTCGCACTGATCCAGCGTGTATAAAATTATCAGCTAAAGAAGCAAATGAATATATTAGAGTTAATTTTAAATAAAGCTAACGCCTAGCATCAGCGGCAGTTCTAATAACATTAGAAATTTTATAAATCGTAGAAATGACAAAGGCCCCTTTCGGAGCCTTAGACTCAGCA
>CAYUKF010000208.1:0-3032 GCA_964445215.1 uncultured Thiotrichales bacterium | reverse complement strand
CCGAAAGAATAGCGGCGATTTCGATCATCCACGGAATCGGCCCCCAGAAAAAGGCAAGAAATTTACGCCAGGGATGGATGCGCTGCTCTTGAATCGCATTTTCGCCAACCTGCGCTAGCCGCAGCCGCGCCTGCGCACTGGTCAGGCCGGTCAGCGCTGTGTCTTCACTCACAGCAGCTTCCTTAAGCGGTAGTTCTGGCGTCTGTTGTCTAATGTCAAGCGCATCAGCTCGATAATGACGGGCAAAGTCGACAAGCCAGCATTGATCAGATCGTGGCTGCGCTTGATCATGGCATCAACCGCTGGTCGGTGCGTAACTTGCCATCCGCCATGACCTTGTATCGAAGTGATGAAAGCCTTTTATTAATAACCTGACTTAGCGATCCTGGCTGTTGCAACAGTTTTTTTGTGCCTGATTTTTTGCTGGCAAACAACAAGTTGGTCAGAAGCATTTTTTGAATTTTTATTCCGCTCATGCACTACCTCCTTGGCCCTGTATCTTTAACTATAATTAGCGCCCTTTATCTGCGCCCGTCTTATTTATAGATATCATCCCGCCGCAGCGGCAACGACAAAGCTTGTTGCGAGCCACCTGCCAGCACCTGATAGACATTGATGCTGCCCTCGTTGAAATACCAGGCGGAACCGGCCATATACAAGCGCCACACCCGGTAGCTGGCCTCGCCCACCAATTTCACTGTCTGCTCGCGCTGCGCCTCCAGGGCCTGTATCCACCGACGTAGGGTCAAGGCATAGTGGCGCCGTAAGCTTTCCACATCGATGATTTCGAATCCGGCCTGTTCCATGGCGGAGGAGACATCGCTGATGCGCGTCAACTCGCCGTCTGGAAACACGTAACGATTGATGAAGTGAGTGATCGGCGTATCGAGCCAGCCAGTATCATTGGTGATGCCGTGATTCAAAAACAGTCCGCCCGGCTTCAACACCCGTTTGACAGTCTGAAAATAGACCGGAAGATTCGCCACGCCGACGTGTTCGAACATGCCAACACTAACAACACGATCATAATGTGCATCATTGGACAAGGTGCGATAGTCACGCAGCTCTACCGTTACCTGTCCTTGTAGCCCCTCGTTGTGCACGCGCTCAACGGCATAACGGTATTGTTCTTCACTGAGCGTAATGCCATGGGCGTGAACACCATAATGGCGTGCCGCCCAACAAATCAGCGCGCCCCAGCCACAACCGATATCGAGCAGAGTCTGACCAGGAGACAGACGCAGCTTGCGGCAGATATAGTCCAACTTGTCTTCCTGCGCACTGGCAAGCGATTGGCTGGCATCATGAAAATAGGCGCAGGAGTAGACCATTTGCGGATCCAGCCACAGACGGTAAAAATCGTTGCCGAGATCATAATGATGGGCGATGCTGGCGCGCGTATTGCGTCGCTTGCCAGCCCAGGTATGCATGCCGCGCGATTCGGCAGCATTGCTATCCCGCTTTGGTAACTGCAAGGCATGGCGTAAAACCCGCCACTTGGCCGACCACGGCAAGACCAGTATTTGCATGTACGACACCAGGTCGAACAGGCATTCGGCATCACCTTCCACATCAATTTTGCCAACGAGATAGAACTCGGCCAGACGCTCCAGATCGCACCGTAGCACCAATTCACGCAACACTGCCGGCTGGTGAAAAATAACTGTGCAGGGGGCATCGCTTTTGCCACGGACGCGCTCACCGTTCCACAGGCGTATCGCGACTGATCCGTCGTAGCTGGCCAGAAAATTTTTCAAAATCTCCCTCGCTGCTGCAATCGCTGCACCACCTGAGACATCCCGGCTAACTGTTAATGGAACCTCTGCCCATTCTTTTTGTATTGTTTTGTTTTGCATATCGTTTCGCCTTTATCGAAATATTTTTATCACTCCTTGCAACATTTTCGCTGTCCTTTGCGCAGCACGACGAAGTTGTAAATCGGCACCCAGACCAAAGTAAAATACCAGCCGTAGCCATAGCTCTCGATCAGGCCGAGCAAAAAACTCTGCCAGCTCAGCCACTCAAAGCCCGGCAACAGTTGCTGCCAGCTTTCGTACATGGCTTGCTCAGGAAAGATGAGATCGAAACCGACACACAGCACAAAGCTAATCGCCAGTGTCAGACTCGAGGCGTGGCCTACACCCACCAGTGATATTCCCTGTTTATGATGATGACAACTCATGACATCTCTCCTTTCTCATAACTCAAATAGTGGCCCGGATCGGCATCGAATTTATCCAGACAATCCCTCGAACAAAAGCGGTAGAGCGTGTCTTCATACATCCTACCGTAACCTTCATTCGTTGCTACCTCGACACCACAGACGGGATCGATATTTTTATTCCCGCCCTCGTCGTGTCCGCCATGCTCTCCATGACCATGCACCATATGGGCGCCACAACCAAAGCGCATAATGACGTAAAACACACCCGCAAAAATCAATAACGACAATAATCCGTCCATACTCATCCCTCCTTCAATTTACTGCATCGACCATTACCTAACTCAGTGCGTGTTTCTTGTGTACATTAATAAAAAACTCGTGTATACATTATGTTTTGCTATGCCTTTCAAGGCATCTCAAACATAGTTTGGGAAGAGGCAGAGAAAGAGTCTGTCTGGCGGCCATCTCACCGCCGGATGAAACGAATAATATGCCGGCGCCTTTGCCGCCCGCATGCACCACCCAGCCCCGCAAGCAGCAGCCACTGGGAAGCGTTATATCCACAATCTCACCTTTTCGTATATCTGGTGAAATAGTGCGGATCAACATGCCTTCACCACTGATGTCTATGGCGCTGCCGTGTCGAACCTGTCCACTCCGATTAGAAATAGCTACATCCAATAGCACTTTCTTGCGTTCAATACATCGATGTTCCATGGCTACTCCTGATGCTCCAGGCAATCTCTGATTAAATCCGGGCGAAATATACCGAAGGCACGCAGTTCCCTATAGAACACCAGTGACTTCATTCGCCGCCCACGCATTACTTCACGTAAGCCTCGCTGGCATAACGACGCATCATGCGCTG
>CAYUKF010000207.1:0-3076 GCA_964445215.1 uncultured Thiotrichales bacterium | reverse complement strand
TTTGGACAGGCCAACCGCGTCTATCTCAACCAAACCAACCCCTGACGCTAAACCATCAAGCCAATGACGCGTCCTTTATCAAGGTGGGTAAAGGACGCTAGGAGCCTGTCGGACTTAGGTGATCGTAGCGAGAAAAAGCCCTTTTGACCCCTTTTTCCGATCCTTTTCGTTAAACAGGAGGGCTCTGCCTGTTAATGATGCATGGCCTGATGTGGCAGCTACGATAGCGCGGCTGACTCAAATACCCCTTGGTTGCAACGCTGTTTTCTTGTCCAATCGTCTGCAATGGGTGAAAATAGCGCTATGCCTGCTACCGATATCGACACCCCCTTAATGAGTACGCCTTGCGACAAACCATTGACCCTGGTCGATGGCTCTTCCTATCTTTATCGCGCCTTTCATGCCTTGTTCAGAGGTTCTTTAACTACTCCTTACGAAGGAAATATTCAATTTGGACATTATCAATCTTGTCAGCTATCTAGCGATAGGCGCCTTCGCTGGCACATGTGCCGGCCTGTTCGGTATCGGTGGCGGCATTATTATCGTACCAGGGCTGGTACTAATATTTACCGCGCTACAATTTAGCCATGATCATCTCACCCATATCGCCATCGGCACGTCTTTGGCTACGATTATTGTCACTAGCAGCGCATCAGCCTGGACACATCATCGTCATAAGACAGTTCGCTGGCCGCTGATTTGGCGTTTACTGCCGGGTATTGTCGTTGGCGCAATAATTGGTGCACTATTCGCTGATAGCCTATCAAGTGATAGCTTGCAACAACTGTTCGGGCTGCTACTGGTTATTTTAGCTATCAAGTTATTACTTAAGCTATCACCGCACAGAGGCGACTTTACGCCGCACAAAATCGAGATGCCTGTCGTTGGCACCCTTATCGGCAGCCTCGCCTCATGCCTGGGCATTAGCGGTGGCGTATTAGCGGGACCCTACTTCATCTTACGCGGTCAATCCCTGCGCCACGCCCTCGCAACAGCGTCAACCGTGGGTGTGCCTATTGCTTTGACTGGCACGATCAGCTTTATCATTACAGGATCCGATGCTGTAGGACTACCAACCATGAGTAGTGGCTATGTTTATTGGCCCGCGTTCGCAACAATTAGCGCAGCAACACTGGTGTTTGCCCCCATCGGTGCCCGTCTGGCATACAAACTCAATCCCGTAATATTGAAAAAAGCATTTGCCTTGCTACTTATCGTCATCGGCATAAAAATGCTTTTCGGTTAGCTACCTCATATCAATTTGGCGACCAATACATAGTACGACGCGGAAAAGTAGGCTAAAATGGGGGTTTTGCGCCTATTGCTAACTGGAGTTACCATCCCATGTCCAAACTTGTCACGCCGCACGGCGCAGATCAACTTAAGCCCTTATTACTAGAAGGTGCAGAATGTGATGCAGAATTAGCCCGCGCTGCCAAACTGCCGCAGGTGCAAATCAGTTCACGCGAAGTGGGTGATCTCATCATGTTGGGCATTGGTGGTTTTACTCCACTCGATGGCTTTATGGGTAAAGCGGACTGGCAGGGCGTATGCGATAACTACACACTGGCTAGTGGTTTGTTTTGGCCTATCCCCATTACACTTTCTACTGACCAAAGCATAGCTGACACAATTAACACTGGCGACAAAATCGCTTTAGTCGATAGTGAAAGCAACGAGGTTATGGCCACCATGACCGTCAGCGAAAAATATTCTATTGATAAAGCACACGAGTGCGAAACCGTATTCAAAACCACAGATACTGAACACCCAGGTGTGCAGATGATTATGGCACAAGGCGACATTAATCTCGCTGGCCCAGTGAAGGTCTTGTCGCAAGGCGGCTTCCCGGAGCGCTTCCCTGACTATATGACACCGACAGAAACGCGTGCCCTGTTTGAAGCAAAAGGCTGGAGTACGGTTGTTGCCTTTCAAACCCGCAACCCAATGCACCGCTCACACGAGTATTTAGTTAAAGTCGCCATTGAAACCTGTGACGGCGTTATGATTCATTCACTGTTGGGTAAACTGAAACCCGGCGATATTCCTGCTGATGTACGCTCTAATGCCATCGGCACATTAATCAAAAATCACTTTGTTGATGACACCGTTATACAGTCGGGTTATCCGCTTGATATGCGTTATGCTGGCCCACGTGAGGCCTTACTGCACGCCTTGTTCCGCCAAAACTACGGCTGCTCACATTTGATTGTTGGTCGTGACCATGCCGGTGTGGGTGATTACTATGGCCCGTTTGACGCTCACCATATTTTTGATGAAATCCCTAATGGCGCATTGCAAACGCAAGCGTTGAAATTGGACTGGACGTTTTGGTGTTACAAATGTGGTGGCATGGCATCAATGCGCACTTGTCCACATGATGCCGGGGATCGCTTACTGTTGTCTGGTAGCAAGCTACGTAAAATGCTATCGGAAGATGATGACGTGCCTGCCGAGTTTAGCCGCCCCGAAGTACTCAAAATTCTGCGTAAGTACTACGCCAGCATTAAAGAGGAAGATAAGGTTGAAGTGACGCTAAGCGGGCATTCAGCGCGCTGATACAGATATAAAGCAAAAAGGTATCCCTGATGAATACAGAGATACCTTTTTTATTGAGGCTACAAAAGAGCCTATCAGACCTAGCCCTTATTTTTCCCCGCACCAGTAATAATGCTGACGAGAGTAAAGAATAGCGCAATCGCAATCCCAACGATGACAAATTTCAGTGCGAACGTGTCATTCGTCTCCTTATAGAAATACGCATCTTTCATTAAGCTGTTAGGATCTTTAGACGCGTGACTAGCAGCACCAGCAGCAGCTATAACGCTGGTATCAGCGACCACAACGCTCATATACGAGCCCGCAGCAAACAGCATACCGAGCAACAATGGCAACATCTTGATAAATTTCATTTGGTTTTACCTCAATTCCCTAATCGAACACCTTAACAAGCGCCTGACTATACTACCTAGGAGCCTGTCGGACTTAGGATAAATCTACTGCAAAAAAGCCATTTTGGCCCATTTTTCCGATCCTTTTCGTTAAATATACTCAATATTTGCCCAACGGAAATGCC
>CAYUKF010000206.1:0-3107 GCA_964445215.1 uncultured Thiotrichales bacterium | reverse complement strand
GGGCATATGTCCTGTTAAAATGGTAAAAATTTTCTACTTAAAACACCTGATATTTTCCGAGGGGATGACCATTGCTAAATAACTCAACAGAGACCAACTCTGAAAAAAGCGGCTCAACACCGAGCTAATAAAATGGGTATTACTAAGATCACATTCAAAAAAACCGACTATTCTTACTTAGCCATGGATTATTTTGTTCTGCCTAGCCCAATAACGTAACAATCAATCATTCTGTTGATGTTGACACTGCAAAACTGGCAAAGCTAGCCAGTGCATTTTTTATTTTGCTAGTCACTTCCCCACATTGCTGAATATCATGACGTGACTCGATATAATCGGGGTTATTATAACTAAGCCAGACTACACCCGCCTCATCTTCCCAAACCAAGGCCTTTTGTGGCAAATCAATTGCTGCTGTTTGCTGACATTGCATCAACAATGTGCCAATTTTTGGATTGCCAAAAATAATCAATTCAGTCGGGCGCAATTTTTTACCTAACTTCCACGCGGCTTCAGCGTGTTTCACTCGGGCAAATATTGTCATGCCTTTATCAAGTAAAATTTGCTCGAGACGATTGGCGGTTAACTCAACATTGTGCTTACTTTTTACTGTGACGAGGCCATTATTATTAGCCATCGCAAATGGCGATACAAGAAACACCAGCAGTACAAATACCATCCGACACATTAGCCAATCACCTCTTGCTTGTATGTTACAAAATTCTTAGCATGGTTACAATCTACTGAATCAAAAAGAAAAAACACAGCCCTTGATAAGCCTATAAAAATGACTATAATATATAGTCATATTACATATTGTTCTTGAGGCAGTCATGAAGGCATCTATAGTAGATCTAAGGTATAAAACAAATGATATTCTGAAGGCTCTTGATAGAAATGAGAGTGTAACCGTTCTTTATCACGGCAAAGTCAAAGGTATTATCAAGCCTGCCAGAAAAAAATCAGAACTAAAAATCAAAGATCATCCATTTTTTGGAATGTGCGGAAAACCTGAAGAAACGGTTCTGGAAGAATTAGAAAACATGAGAAAACCCCGGTATGGTTTTTGACACAGATATTCTGATATGGGTTCAGAGGGGTAATGAGAAAGCAGCCAAGCTTATTGAAAAGGACAAAGACAGGCATCTTTCAATTCAAAGCTATATGGAGTTGCTTCAAGGGGCCAAGAATAAAACTCACCACAAGTACGTGAAGGATTTTATTAGTGAGTTTGAGTTTTCGATTTTACCATTTACTGAAAATATAGGGCATCGGGCGCTGATATACGTAGAAGAGTACGCTCTTTCGTCAAATATGAGAGCGGGTGATGCCATTATTGCCGCCACGGCGGTTGAAAATAATATGACTTTTGTTTCTAGCAATGTAAAACATTTCAAAGTTGTGAATGAGCTACAGATCAAGACCTTCCGACCATGACACACATAACAAAACCCATAACCAGCAAAAAATATTTTAGTAATAAAGGGCGCCTCTATGTGTGCTTGCAGCCTCTGCGTACCCCCAAGCGTGCAGATGCAAGGCGCAATCCGCAGGCAAGGCTGGTGGCCTTGTCAAGGATTGCGCCCCGCAGGAAGTGCCCTTGGGGTGCAACGCGGCAGATGCATGCTTGGGGGCACGCCCTGCTGGGCTTACAGACGAACTCAGGCTCGGCGTTATCATTGCTCAACAGGCTACGTGCCCTCGGGGTGCAACCAGCATGCCTGCGCAATGATGCCTCGCCTAAAGCGCCTACTGTTGGTGATCCTGAGTTCGTCTGTAAGCCAGAGGCCGCAAGCACACATAGAGGCGCCCTAAAGTCCATTGCGACTGCAAACTACTGAATTCTATTTTTAGAGTGATGCGCCATCTATGTGGCTACCAAACGTGCCCCTCTCCAGAAGAGTACTGATTATCACCGGGATGACGCTTCTCACCAATACGTAACAGGCTCGGTAACAACAGTAAAGTAAATACTGTGCTCACCGTCATGCCGCCAACAATGACGCCTGCCAGGCCACGGTAAAGCTCGCTACCTGCCCCTGGGATTAACAATAATGGCAACATACCAAAAATGCTGGTTAGGGTCGTCATGAGTATGGGCCTTAAACGAATATGCACGGCATTATTGACGGCATCGCGACGTGACATGCCTTCGCGCTCAGCGGCACGGGTTTGATATACCAGTAAAATCGCGTTATTGATGACCAGACCCAGCAAGATAACAAAACCGATCATGGTTAATAAATCCATTGATTGATGTATATAAAGATTCATCACGGCGAGCGCGCTGACACCGCCCACTGTTGCCAATGGAATAACCAGCAAGACCAGCAAGCTGTCTTTAAATGAGCGGAACAATGCGCTCATCAATAAATAAAGAATGACTATGGCCAGACTAAACGCACCTAACATGCTTTGTAGTGCAGACTCTAACTTGTTGGCGCTGCCGCTGTAACTAATACTGGCGTCGGCGGGTAATTGCTCAAATATAGCGGGTTCATATTCTTGTTTTAATTTATTCAAGGCCACCTCAAGCGAAACATCTTGCGGTGGCCGCACCTGCAAGGTCACTGTGCGACGCCTGTCTAATCGCCGTAACTCGTTAGGGCCTGCGGTACGTTGCATCTCGACCATTTCACTCAATGGCAACACCCCTGCATTGGGTGTTGCCAGTGGCGTGCTCATTAATTCCTCAGGCACAGCCCACGGCGTTGCACGCAGCACGACATCCAAGGTTTCTTCACCATCAAAATAATCTGCAACCAATAAACCATCGCCCAAGGCCCGTACTATCGAACCCATGGTTTCGCGACTCCATCCCGCCTCACGAATACGCGCCTCGCGCGGCAATAAACGTAACTCGGGATTATCTAAGGCTAAACCGGGGAAAGGCCGAATACGTGAGCCTGGAATAATTTGTGGAATCAAACTAAATGACTCACGTGCTGCCGCCAAGATTGCTTCTAAATCACGGCCTTGTATATTGACATCGATACTGTGATCAGTGCCTGTACCTGTAAATAAAGACGCTTGTAATGCCACACCAATGGTATCGGGCAAGGTGCTCACCACGCCGTTGAGCACGGGCAACAAGTCTCTGGTTCGTT
>CAYUKF010000205.1:0-3190 GCA_964445215.1 uncultured Thiotrichales bacterium | reverse complement strand
CGGTGTCACCTTGAGGGTAGTTAAAATTATCTAAACGATAAAGGTTTAATGCATTCTCTAATACACGAATATCTTGTTTGGCTTTAACAATACGAGCTTGATCAGGCCGGTCAAATATCCGCGGGGCTACCACTGCCGCCAAGATACCGAGAATAACAACGACCACCATAATTTCGATCAAGGTGAAGCCGCTTTGTAAACGTCCACTATTTCTCATTGTCTGTTTCATAAATATTTTCCACTCTCCTAGGGCACTTCTATGTGTACTTGCGGCCTCTGCGTGACCCCAAGCATGCATATGCAAGGCGCAATCCGCCGACAAGGCTGGTTTTGCCTTATCAAGGATTGTAACGCAGCAGAGGCATGTTTGGGGTCACGCCCTGCGGGGCTTACAGACGAGACCAAGCTCGGCGTTATCATTACTTAACAGGCAACCAGCATGCCTGCGTAATGATGCCTTGATCCTGGTCTCGTCTGTAAGCCAGAGGCCGCAAGCACACATAGAAGTGCCCTCATTGCACTAATTGGTTAAGATCAAAGATGGGTAACAATATCGCTAGCACAATGCCTAAAACAACAGCACCCATAACGACAATTAATAAGGGCTCAAACAAGGCAACAAACGCAGCAACCATGGTTTCCACTTCTCTTTCTTGCGCCGCTGACGCACGCTCCAACATCATATCCAGGTTGCCACTGGCTTCACCACTGGCAATCAGGTGTAATGTCATCGGCGGGAAATAACCCGCATGCTCCAGGGACTTGTGTATTCCGGCACCCTCACGTACTCGTGCTGCTGCATCTTCGACTGCTTCACGCATGGGGATATTGCTTAACACTTTGGAGGATATTTTCATCGCCTCCAGAGCAGGAACACCACTGGCAGCAAGAATACTAAACGTACGCGAAAAACGTGCGGTATTGGTGCCGCGTACGAGACTACCAATGATCGGTAATTTAAGTAACAGCTTATGAAATGTGCGCTTAGGGCCAGGCCGCTTTAATACGCTAGTGAAGAAGATGATTACACCCAATATACCGCCTATTAACAGCCAGGCATTATCACGTAAAAAATCACTAACTAATATTAGTATCCTAGTAAGAATCGGCAGTTCTTGTTCAATACTGTCAAAAATTTGAATAACTTGTGGCACAACAAAGGTGAGCAAAGCAACAATGACAAGCCCCGCCACGACTGTCAATAAAATCGGATAAATCAGCGCAAGTTGGGTTTTTTGCCTTAATGCTTGCCGGGTTTCTGTGTAATCAGCCAAACGCTCAAGCACGATATCAAGGTGACCAGAGTGCTCGCCTGCAGCGACGGTCATGCAGTAAAGCTCGGGGAACACATGCGGGAAATCAGCCAAGGAATCAGCCAAGGTGTGGCCTTCTTTTACCCGCGCGCGCACCGCTAGCAACATACTTTCAATATATGGCCTGCTGGTTTGTTGTGAGACAGTGCGTAGCGCTTCCTCGATCGGCAATGCAGCTTTAACCAGTGTCGCCAGTTGGCGCGTAATTAACGCTAGATCTGGAACACTAACACTACGGCGCAAAAAGGAAAGTTGATTGGCTGAACGCGCTTCTCGTTGCTGAACCTCAACAACAGTGAGCGGAGCCAAACCTTGGTCACGCAGCTTTTGTCGTATCTGGCGCGAGGTGTCCGCTTCGAGAACACCTTTTTTATTGCGCCCTGTTGAATCAAGAGCAGTGTATTCAAATGCGCCCATAACTGGAGGCCCTAAGCTTCACGCGTCACACGAAGCAGCTCTTCTAACGTTGTCTCGCCACTGAGCACTCGCTGAACACCGTCATCGATCATGCTGGGGGTCGACTCACGCGCCTGCTTCTCAATGATTTGTTCTGATGCACCGTCATGAATCAGCCGGCTCATCGTCGCATCGACTTCAACTAGCTCATAGACACCAATACGCCCACGATAGCCAAGATAGTTACATTTACTGCAACCTACTGCATCATAAACAATGGGTGGATTATGTTCGTCAGCCCCAATCACTATGCAATCCGTAGGGCTCGCTGGCCGTGGGCGTTTACAATCAGTACATAAAACGCGTACCAAGCGTTGTGCCAGCACACCTAACAAACTGGACGCCAATAAAAATGGCTCTACGCCCATATCACGTAAACGCGTAATCGCACCGACAGCACTGTTAGTATGCAAAGTTGATAACACCAGGTGACCCGTCAAGCTAGCTTGCACAGCAATCTCTGCCGTCTCAACATCCCGAATTTCACCGACCATTACCACATCGGGGTCTTGACGTAGAATGGCGCGTAAACTCCGAGCAAAGGTCATATCGACTTTGGTATTAACATTAGTTTGGCTGACACCATCAAGATAATACTCGATAGGATCTTCAACCGTCATAATGTTACGGCTTTTATCATTGATGCGGGTCATACCCGCATAAAGTGTTGTGGTTTTACCGGAACCGGTAGGGCCGGTAACCAATACAATTCCATGTGGCCGGTGTACCATTTTATCGAACAAGGTCATGGTATCAGGAGCCATACCGAGATGCTCCAGATCGAGCTTACCGCCTTGCTTGTCAAGTAGACGCAAGACAACGCGCTCACCATGTCCTGACGGTAAGGTCGAAACACGAACATCAACAGGATGGCCAGCGATTTTGATGGAAATACGGCCATCTTGCGGTAAGCGTTTTTCAGCAATATCGAGTTTAGCCAGCACTTTGATACGTGAAACAATCAGCGGTGCCAAGGCACGGTCAGGTTGCAGCACTTCACGTAGGACACCATCAATGCGAAAACGAATGGCCAAGCGGTTTTCGTAGGGTTCGATATGAATATCTGAAGCGTTCTCCCTGACTGCCTCGGTAAACATAGCATTGAGCAAACGAATTATCGGTGCATCATCTTCGCTTTCAAGCAAATCTTCTGGCTCAGGTAGTTCTTGCATCGCCCGCGACAGATCCATATCCTGGCCAATGTCGCCCATCATTTGCATGGCTTCACTCGAACCCTGTTCATAAGATTGCCGCAGTAAGGCATCAAACTCTTCGCATGGAACTAAATGTAATGCGATAGCTTGGCCGACAAAACGCCGCACTTCGGCAATCGCCATTGGCGTGACATCACCTTCTCGACAACTCACCTGTGCAATGTCGTTGTCATAGGCCGACACAAGCACGCCGTTACGCTTTGCATA
>CAYUKF010000204.1:0-3216 GCA_964445215.1 uncultured Thiotrichales bacterium | reverse complement strand
GAGTTACAACGTAGGTTACGCCAGTGTGATAGTGATACACAGGTAGAAAGTGGTAACGAGAGTTTGGAACGCATCGCTAGCCTTGATGATATTGAATGCGTTATGGCAGCGATTGTCGGTGCCGCAGGTTTATTGCCAACGTTGGCAGCCGCACGTGCTGGCAAGCGTATCTTGTTGGCTAACAAAGAAGCGTTGGTGATGTCCGGCCAGATTTTTATGGATACTGTCAAAAAGCATAATGCTGAGTTACTGCCGATTGATAGTGAACACAACGCAATTTTTCAGTGTATGCCTGCCGGGCAGCATGACTTGGCAAGTTGTGGTGTAGAAAGAATTTTGTTAACAGCTTCAGGTGGTCCATTTCGGCAAATGCAGTTGGCTGATTTAAAATCGGTGACGCCAGCGCAAGCCTGTGCGCATCCGAACTGGGATATGGGCCGTAAAATCTCAGTTGATTCGGCGACGATGATGAATAAAGGGCTTGAGGTGATTGAAGCCTGCTGGTTGTTCGGCACGACAGCGGATTTAGTGCAAGTGGTGGTGCACCCACAAAGTATCGTGCATTCTATGGTTGAGTATTGTGATGGCTCAGTATTAGCGCAGCTAGGTAGTCCGGACATGCGCACACCTATTGCCTATGGTTTAGCCTGGCCGCAGCGTATTCCATCTGGTGTTAAGCGCCTGGATTTGCTGAGCATAGGATCGCTTGATTTCGAAGCACCAGATTTTGAGCGATTCCCCTGTTTAGCCTTGGCCTATCGGGCGGCGCAGGCGACTGATACCACCAGCGCGATTATGAATGCAGCGAATGAGTGTGCCGTTGCTGCTTTTCTGCGTGATGAACTTAGTTTTCTCGGTATTGCCCAAGTCATTACGCAAGTTATGGATGAATTGCCAGCGCAGGCAGCAAACAGTCTTGATGCTATTTTGGCTGATGACCTTGCGGCACGTGAGTTAGCAAGCGATATTATTACAGCAACCAACTAAGTGACTACACCTAATCAATGAGCAACATTTTTCAATATATTTTATGGTTTATCGTAGCCATTGCTATTTTAGTGACCGTGCATGAATTTGGTCACTACTGGGTAGCAAAAAAGCTGGGTGTCAAGGTATTACGCTTTTCGATTGGCTTTGGTCGCCCCTTGTTTTCATGGCGCCGAGGTCTTGATAACACAGAGTATGTGGTCGCAATGATACCCTTAGGTGGCTACGTCAAAATGCTGGACGAAGGCGAGGGTGAAGTGGCTGCGGAAGAGCAGCATCGTGCCTTTAATCGTCAGTCATTAAAAACACGATTTGCTGTGGTTGCAGCGGGTCCGATGGCTAATTTTCTCTTTGCCATTGTTGTCTATGCGGTGATATTTATGGTGGGTATACCCGCCATAAAACCGGTGATAGGCAGCGTAACAGAGAATTCTATTGCGAGTAGTGCTGGGTTGTTGCCTGATACCACCATTGTTTCTATCGCAGGTAAAGCGACCAGTAGCTGGCAACAGGTCAACACGCGTTTGCTCGATCATTTGTTTGATACGGAGCCGTTAGAAATCATTGTTAAAGATAACCACCAGGTGTCTAGTCGTCATGAGCTGTTGTTAGTCGGTTTCGCGGCAGAGCTTGAGCGTGGCGACCTACTTACTCAGCTTGGCATTAAACCGTTTAGACCAAGCTTGCCAGCAACCATTGACACCGTCTTGGTCGATGGTGCTGCGGCGAGTGCCGGTTTGCAAAAAGGTGATACCGTTATTGCTGCGGGTGGTGAACCAGTTAGCGACTGGCTATCTTGGGTTGGTATTGTTTTACGTCATCCAGGAAAGGAGATGGTGGTTGAAATTTTGCGTAATGAAGAGTCGTTGCATTTGAGGTTGACGCCAACACCACAAGAACGTGATGGCGCTATTATTGGGTTTATTGGCGCATCGGTTTCTGTGCCTGAGGGCTTGATGCAAGAGCATCGCACTTTAATTCAGTATTCGCCGTTTGAAGCGATTTGGCGAGGAATTGAAAAGACCTGGACGATTTCGGCGTTGACGATCAAATTCTTGTTTAATATGATTATAGGCAAGGCGTCGATAGACAATCTCAGTAGCCCGATTAGTATTGCCCAATATGCAGGTCAGTCTGCTAATGCTGGTTGGTTACCTTTTGTCAGTTTTATGGCAGTAATTAGTATCAGCCTGGGTGTGTTGAATCTATTGCCGGTGCCGATGCTCGATGGCGGGCATTTGCTCTACTACGTGCTGGAGTTGTTTACCGGTAAGCCTCCTTCAGAACAGGTACAAGTGGTTGGCCAGCAGGTCGGTATTATTCTCATAATTATGTTAATGTCAGTGGCCTTATACAATGACCTTGCCCATATCTTTGGCTAAGGAAACCTCTGGTGTGTCATGGGCGATTATCTTGCGGTTAAAATATCCAGCTTCTGCGTTACAAATCTTTGCAATAGCTTGCTATTACATGCGATTTGCGCCTTGAATCTGAATATTTTAACCTGCAATCTAATCCACCCAGACACATCAGAGGTTTCCTAATTTTTAGAATTCGATTTGTGAACTATTTTTCCACCTTCCTGAGTTACCTCTGCGGCCTGTTTTTGCTTGTTTCGGTCGCGCATGCGGAGTTTTCACCATTCGTTATTGATGATATCGAATTCGAAGGCCTTCAGCGTATCACCGTGGGTACAGTCCTTAGCTATTTGCCCTTGAAAACAGGCGAACGCCTCGATGTTGAGCGTACTCAGAATGCTATTCGCGCACTCTATCAGACTGGTTTTTTTAGCGATGTGAGACTAACGCAGCGTGGCAGTGTGCTTATCATTAATGTGATTGAGCGGCCCTCGGTAGCGCGTGTCGATATTGTGGGTAATGACGAGATCGAAGATGAGCTCTTGCTCGATGGATTGAAGTCGATTGGTCTGTCAGATGGCCAGGTATTCGACCCTTCAATTCTTGAGCGTGTCGAGGTTGAGTTGCGGCGACAGTATTTTGCCCGTGGTATGTACAGTGTCACCATTAGCTCCGATGTCGAAGAGCTCGACTTGAATCGACGTGCGGTTGAAATTATTGTTGACGAAGGCCCTATTGCCAAGATTCGTAACGTTAATATTGTTGGCAATAAAATATTTACCGAAAAGAAATTGCTCAAGCAATTTCAGTTGGGGGATCCTGCATGGTACGCTTTTTTAAGTCAGCGCGATCAATACTCACGCCAAAAGCT
>CAYUKF010000203.1:1840-3246 GCA_964445215.1 uncultured Thiotrichales bacterium | reverse complement strand
GCCTCTATCTGAACCTGCGCACGACGAATATCGAGCTTGCGAATGACATCTTGCAAAGCAAGAAACTGTTCTGGAGGTGCCGTAATCACCAAGGCATTAGTGGCTTCATCTGCCTGAATGCTGATCGGCGAAGAAGGTGCGGCCGCAGCGGCATTACCACCTTCTTGCTCTTGCTGAATTGTTTCGCTAACACCGGTTAACACTTCGCGCATTTCTAGGGCATCGGCATAATGCAGATAAATAACGTGGGTATTGCCACCACTTTCCAGCGGTGTATCCAAGTGTGAAATCACCGCCAGCAAGCGTAAGCGCGCTGTCGGCTCACCACTGATTAATATACTGTTCGTTCGCTCATCAGCAACCAGTGTCGGGCGCGCACTCAATACCGCCTGGTTAGCAGCACCCTGGCCACCTTGCTGTAGTGAGTTAAGAATACGTACGACTTCGGTCGCCGACGCGTTACGCAAGTTAATAATATCGATCTCATCAACGCTGGGCTTATCAATGCGACGAATGATTTTGACTAAACGCTCGATGTTGGCTGCATGGTCTGAAATAACCAGGCTATTGCTGGGTGGATAGGCCACCAAATGTCCTTGCTGTGGTACTAAGGGGCGCAATATCGGCACAAGTTGAGCAGCCGGCACATTCTTAAGTTCGATGACACGTGTCACCAATTCATCGAGACGGCCCGGCGCTTTATCAGAAGCCAGTGGCACAGCCGCCTGTTTAGCATTTGCTGAGGGCACAATCTTAATGATATTGCCTGTCTCAATAGCAGCAAAACCATGCACTTGTAATACGGATAAGAAGATCTGGTAGATCTCCTCACGTTCCATTGGACGTGACGAAATAATGGTGACCTTGCCTTTGACACGCGGGTCGATAACAAAGTTTTTACCGGTAATATCAGCAACGATACTGGCAACAGCAGTAATGTCCGCTTCTTTAAGATTAAAGGTAACAGGTTCGGCCCATAACGGAGACACCATTAAGCACGCGGGCAACCACGCGACCAGCAGAACTACTGCGCGGCAATATCTTCTCAAACACCCTTGTTTTTGCTGCGCAACCGTCATATCCCTTTGTCTTTTAGTTTGTTGGGGGGCTGTCCGGGAATGAGGGTCGTCGCGAGGCAGAGCCATTTTCGTGCATATTTTTTGATCGTTTGAGGTGAATAGCCGTCGCTATTCGCCGAAAAGGATCGGAAAATATGTGCAAAATGGCGCTGTCGCAGCAGACTTTTCATTCTCGGACAGCCTCCTCCCCGGAGGGGGAGCCGATTATTAACGCATAAAATCATGCCAGTGTCACCCTTGATCAAAAGAGAATACTAGTGATTGCGGTATATTATTTCGTAGCACTTCGAGACTAACCTCACTTGCCTCACCCAGTTCGCGTATCAC
>CAYUKF010000203.1:0-1740 GCA_964445215.1 uncultured Thiotrichales bacterium | reverse complement strand
TCACCCACGTTCGGTGCGGCAATAATCGCTCGAGCTGTATCGGCTCGATCAGAGGCCACGACACCGCGTAGAGTCAACGGTAAACGCGTTGCCCGCACCACTGACTGTACATTTTTAACTGGTACCTGTTTATCAACTTGGCCCAATAAGTGATAAGCAGCCAAGCGATTAGCGTCAACACCATTATTCGTGTTGTTTGATACCTTGCTTGTCACAACAAGATGAGGCGATGCAACCGATGCTTCGGAGCCCGGAATAAAGCGCCAAGTCAGTTGCGCTGCAGCATAGGCTGCAAATACGATGAGGGCAATATTGACGAGCGCAGTTAGCCACGCCATGGCCGATTCACTCGACATGAACTGTGCTACTTTCTTTAAATCTGGCGCTGTCATATTTGTTATTACGGGCAATTACGCACGTGGAGCGCCCGCTCAACTCCCCCAAGTTACTACGTTGTACTGCAATCATACGATGCTTATATAAAAATTGTGCGATGTTAATCAAACTTTTTACATTTCAATCACTTCTATCATTATTTGTTGCCGACCCAAAGTGTGCTTTTGGCAGCCAACATCGCACTTATTCACAACATATTTAATATGCCTTACATACGCGTTAACCCTAATGACTTGTTATGATAAATCCACATAACTTATTGAAAAATATAAATAAATGTATATTTTTCTTATATTTTCAAGGGCTTACTCGCACCTAAACCAGCAATTCAGATAAGCCCGCAAAAGTTATCCACACACTTATCCACAAAACGAAAACAGAACAGCTAACGACTTAAGCTGAGCAGAGGCGCGGAGGGTTAAACGCGATTCTGTGCTGTAGAATTTGACGAAAATGCTGGGGATCCTTGGCATGTGTCATCTCGCCAGGCCTTGGAAAATGCAAATCATATAAGCGTGACAACCAATAACGTAAAGCGGCAGCACGCAACATGGACTGCCAATGTTGCAATTCGTGGGTATTGAGAGGACGCTGCTCTTGGTAGGATCGTAACAACGCATCGACTCGCTCACTATCTAAACTACCGTCGTCGCAGCCACACCAATCATTCACCACAACAGCGAGGTCATGCACCAGAATATGATCACAGGCGTAATAAAAATCGATGACGCCACTCAAGGTGTCGCCATTAAACAAGGCATTATCACGAAACAGATCACCATGGGTTAAACCTAGCAGCAAATCAGCGTATGATTGCGCTGCCTGAAAATGTACCTCATTGGATAACAGCGCAGCATCCTCAGCAGTGATTACAGGCAACACTTTATTTGCCGCCATCGTCTGCCAGTCAAACCCATGCTCGCTGGCGCGATGATAAGGGAAATCAATGCCAACACGGTGCAGCATGCCTAAAGCCGAACCAATTTGCTGACACTGCGCCAGATTAGGCCGCGCCACACCACTGCCCTTAAGTCGCTCAACCAGCAAAGCGGGTTTGCCACACAACTCACGCAAATGTTGCCCCGCTCGATCAGCAGCAGGCAAGGCACAAGGCACGCCCTGTTTATGCGCAAAACGCATCAGCTCGATAAAATAGGGCAGCTCATCTGTGGCTAATTCTTCAAACAAGGTCAGTACATAACGACCGCTCGTTGTCGTCACAAAGTAGTTGGTATTAACGATACCATCGCTAATACCAGCAAACTCCAGCAGCTCGCCTTGGTCATAGGTCGCAAGAAACACTTCAAGCTGCGCGCGCTCGACGCGGGTAAACACGGACATAAT
>CAYUKF010000202.1:1565-3267 GCA_964445215.1 uncultured Thiotrichales bacterium | reverse complement strand
GATGTTACAACACCTGGGTGAAAGTGCACACGATCAAGCAAGTCATCACGTAACACATTAAACCCTTCAGCTAAACCACTAGCGCCTTGCGCCGCTGGTCCAGGCATGGTGTCAGCAGTTTCAATATTCGCCTCGGTGCCTGAATCCCAGGTAGGCGCATTAAAACTCATACTTGAACCCACAGCCAGGTTGCTTATATCGACGGCATTAACACCTGTAAAGGCGTCATTGGTATCAACCAACATGGTAATGGCGGTGAGATGCACATTACCTGTGTTAGTCGTGGGGATGCTAATCGTCTCAACATTACCTGTCGAACGTGGCGCAACACCACCCCCTGCAATAGATACAATATGCTCACTAGCAGCGCTGGCTTCACTTAACGCTACGGCGGGGTCGCCGCCTTCTGCCAATTGTTCCAGCCCTTGAGAAGCGCTAACGCCATCAGTGAAACTGTTAAACCCTTGCTCATGCAGAATGATCGCTGCGGGCGAAAACGGCTGGCTTTGGGTCAGGTTGGTAATCTGTACTGTGTAGCTGGCCGATGTTGAAGGGTCGTTGCTGCTGCCGCCACAGCCTGTTACTAACGCTATAGCTATAGGTAATACGCTAAGTTGTAATCTCTGTACTTTCATTTGTCCCCCGATTCCTATTGTGGAACAACAATCGTGACACGAGCAACCGGGTTCAACCAACGGTGAACGCGAGAATCCAGATCACTGGCACCGCCGATAGCATTGGTGTCACCCAGAATATTACGGTGAATGTGCACAGGGCCATCTTCGCCGTCGACAATAGTGCCGCTACTGGCCTGTACCGCAACCCCTGTACTGCCTATGCCAAGGTCAGCGACCTGGGTTGAAACACCAGCACCGGCAACACCCGGTACGGCATAACCGCCAAGCGAGTTTCCGGTGCCGTCTTCGGTAATATCAGTACGCATACTGTTAAGCTCGTCGTTAAGTTCAGTACCTGCATCGTAGGCGTTTAGTAGGTAGGTGTACGTGCCAGGCGCTGTTGGAATGCGGATGCTGTCGAGACCGGCAAAGGCATCGTTAGTTGGAATCAACATGGTAGCCATTGATAAAAACTCAAAGCTGCCAGCATCGAAAGTATAGTCAGCTGATGTGGAAGACGGTGCTAACGGACCACCAAAACGTTGCCAGTTGTTGCTTGGGTTGCTTACCAGTGCTCCAGCAGAGGTTGGTGTGCCTCCCAGCATGGCTTGAAAATTCTGACCCGCAGAATCAGGGTTTTGTAAATCATCAATCACTCCGGCTTCAGCCAACCAGGCCAGGCCAGATGATGCCGTGGTGCCAGCTTCAAATAAGTCAACACTCGCATCATGTGCGACTAATAAGCGTGGCGTGAAGCTTTGCCCATGTGTCAGGTTGGTAATATTGACCGTTAATTGTGTAGCGTGTGCTGACCCCATTGCTGCTATCGATAATAGTGCAACAGAGCCCATAGCGCGTAATTTCATTTTGATATCCCTCGTAGAAAATTGATTGATGACTTAAATACGCAAGTCACCATCATTCTACTAAGGAAGTTCTGAACCCTATATCACGTATTTATAACAAAATTATTTTGCTTTTTAATATGAGCCGCCATTTCTCAATACAAGTCTGAAATAATAATTTCCAGTTGCTGTCGATACCAACGATCAACAACCAGAGCGCGCTTTTCTTTACCTGTGTCA
>CAYUKF010000202.1:0-1465 GCA_964445215.1 uncultured Thiotrichales bacterium | reverse complement strand
GCAATCGAATCACGAATATCTTGCATCGCCAAATGCTCTGAGCTTTTTTGAAAACCTTTTGCCACTTCAGGTTGCCAGCGTTTGACCAGCTCTTTGATAGTACTAACATCAAGGTTACGATAATGGAAATATTTTTCCAGGTCAGGCATGCAGCGATGCATGAAACGTCTATCCTGACAAATACTATTACCGCACATGGGTGACTTATTCATATCAACATAACGACTGACAAATTCTAGGGTTTTATCTGTCGCTGTTTGTTCAGTGTCATTGCTGGCCTTAACACGTTCCGTAAGACCAGAACCACCGTGTTGCCTTGTATTCCATTCGTCCATACCATCGAGCACTGAATCAGACTGATAAATAGCAACCACCGGCCCTTCTGCCAATATATTTAATTCACTGTCGGTTATAATGGTGGCAATTTCAATAATGCAGTCATTATCGGTATCCAGCCCTGTCATTTCCAGGTCAACCCAGATCAGGTTATTATCATTTTTCACAATAAATTCTCACGGATGTGTTTGGCTATTCTAGCAAAGACTTTTAGTAATAGTACGATGTATGACTAAAGTAAAAAATACCGGGCTTGTCATCACTCGCCATGGCGCAACAGCTGAGGTATTAGCTGCCGACGGTACGATATGGAGCTGTCACCAGCGTAAATCTAAACGTTCTGTGGCAGCAGGTGATCAGGTCGTGTGGCAACAGGGTCTGGATAATACGGGCATTATCACAAAGCGTCTTGAACGCAAGAATATTCTAGCGCAACGTAAAGATCACAAACGCGTAAAAGAGATTGCGGCCAATCTCGATCAAGTAGTGATTGCGTTTACGGTGAAACCAAGTTTCGATCAAAACCTGATAGATCGTTATATCGCGATAGCTGAGCAACAAGGTATTAACCCTGTATTGCTCATAACCAAGCTCGATATTATTGAAAACGAAGACGCTGATGAAATCGAGGCGGTGGCTAATATTTATCGTGATATCGGCTACCCAGTAATTGCATCGAGCCAGCAGCACGGAACTGGTTTGGATGCAGTGCGTGACATATTGAAAGACAAGGTCAGTGTCCTGGTCGGTCAATCTGGAGTGGGCAAATCTTCACTCGCCACACTATTGCTACCTGGGGTAACAATTGCAACCGCCGAACTCACGGCTCGCGGCGAGCAAGGCAGTCACACAACCAGCAGTACAACACTCTACCCGCTACCATTCGGTGGCTATTTGGTTGATTCACCGGGAGTACGTGATTTTGCTGTGTGGGATATCGAGGCGGACAAACTCGCCGAGTGTTATATTGAATTTCGACAATACACCGACACCTGTCGTTTTAATAACTGTCGCCATATCAATGAGCCAGACTGTGGCATTAAATCAGCCGTAAAGAGAAAAGAAATTAGCAAGGCACGCTATAATAGCTATGCATCACTTTACCAGGTATTAGCTGAAGGCCTCTAAG
>CAYUKF010000201.1:0-3307 GCA_964445215.1 uncultured Thiotrichales bacterium | reverse complement strand
GGTATTATCTATTCGGCTATTGTCCATTTATTTTCCAAAGAGTTCTTTGTATTCTACGTCGTTAAAACCGACATGAAGTGTGCCATTATTATCCAGCACAGGGCGTTTAATAATAGCCGGTTGCTCAACTAATAAATTGACTATGGCTGATTGACTGCTAACGACTTTTTGTGCATCGGTCAGTTTACGCCAGGTGGTGCCACGGCGATTGACCAGTATGTCTGCGCCGACCTCTTTTAGCCATTGGTTTACTTTTATTTTCGTTAAACCATCGGCGCGAAAGTCGTGAAAGTCATAATCAATATGATGGTCATCTAACCAGCGCCGCGCTTTACGCACAGTGTCGCAGTTTTTGATGCCATAAAGCGTGATATTTGCGGCGGCCATATCATATATTCCAGTTTAAATATCGCGTAGCAGTTCGTTAATACCCACTTTGCTACGGGTCTTTGCATCCACTTGTTTAACGATGACGGCGCAGTAAAGGCTATAGCTACCGTCTTTTGAGGGTAGACTGCCAGACACGACAACAGCGCCTGCCGGAATGCGACCATAGCTGATTTCACCGGTCATGCGATTGAAGATTTTGGTGCTTTGACCGATGTAAACACCCATGGAAATGACAGCGCCTTCTTCGACGATAACGCCTTCAACCACTTCTGAGCGTGCACCAATAAAGCAATTGTCTTCAATAATCGTTGGGCTGGCTTGCAGTGGTTCCAATACGCCGCCAATACCAACGCCACCTGATAGATGAACGTTTTTACCAATTTGTGCACAGGAACCAACGGTTGACCAAGTATCAACCATAGTCCCACTATCAACATAGGCACCAATATTGATATAAGACGGCATCAAGATTGCGCCGGGCGCGATATAAGAACCATGACGCGCTGTGGCGGGTGGTACAACGCGCACGCCTGACTCGCGAAAGTCGCGTGAGTTCATGTCTTGAAACTTGGAATCTACTTTATCGTAATAATTAGTGAAGCCGCCTTTAACGAATTCGTTATCATTAATGCGGAAAGAAAGTAGTACGGCTTTTTTTAGCCATTCGTTAACAACCCATTCGCCATTGATTTTCTCGGCAACGCGGGCGCTACCATTATTTAATTGTGCTAACGCTTCAGTGACGGCTTCTTTAACGTGGGTATCGACCGTTCGTGGTGTGATATTGGCACGTCGCTCGAAGGCTTCTTCGATGGTGGCTTTAATATCATTCATGGTTTGTTTCTCCTGTAATAATCAGTAATAATCGGGAAATAAATTTGGCTATAAAGAAAATAGGTTTATTGCTTGATGCAATCACGGATGCGCTTGGCAGCATCAACGCATTGTTCAAGATTGGCGACCAGTGCGATTCGAATAAAACCAGCGCCTGGGTTTATGCCATCGCTTTGACGTGAAAGATAGCTCCCTGGCAATACGGTGACATTATATTGTTGATAGAGCCGCTTGGCGAATTGTTCGTCGCCTTGCCCCTTATGCGAATCAATATTGAGCCATAGGTAGAAGCCAGCATCAGGCCAATCTATATTGATAACAGGTTTCAGTATGTTAATAACAGCAGTAAACTTTTCAGTGTAGAGTCTGCGGTTTTCAACCACATGTAGATCATCGCTCCAGGCGACAGCGCTGGCGTGTTGCGATGGCGGTGACATGGCAGATCCGTGATAGGTACGGTATTGCAAAAATGGTTTAATCAGCGCTGCGTCGCCCGCAACAAAACCTGAGCGTAGACCTGGTGCGCTAGAGCGTTTAGATAAGCTATGAAAGACCAAGCAATTTTTATAGTCATTGCGCCCAAGGGATTGATCGACCTCGAGCAGGCCAACGGGTGGCGTGCTGTTTGTCGGATAAATATCGGCATAACATTCATCCGAGACAATAGTGAAATCATATTGGTCGCTGAGTTCGATAAGGCGTTTTAGCAGCGATTCTGGTGCAACCCTACCGCTAGGGTTGCCTGGACTGCATAAATAAATAAGCTGGCATTGTTGCCACTGTTCTTTAGTAATGCTTTCAATGTCAGGTAGAAAACCATTATCGCTGGTCGTGTTGAGATAAACTGGCTTAGCACCTGCAAGCAGGGCAGCACCTTCATAGATCTGATAAAACGGGTTAGGCATTAATACCAGTTTATCTTTTTCAACCAGACACTGCACAATGGCAAACAAGGCTTCGCGTGTGCCGTTGACAGGTAACACTTGAGTGTCAACATCAAGCTGTTTGAGTTGATAGCGTTGCGTCAAATAATTAGCAATGGCTTGGCGTAGTTCGTCACTGCCCTTGGTGATGGGGTAATTAGCAAGTTTGTCTAGCTGGCTGATTAATGCCTCTTTGAGGAAAGCAGGGGTTGGGTGTTTGGGTTCACCAATGGATAGGTTGATCGACGAATAGGCATCGTTAGGTGTGGCACCAGAAAATAATGCACGCATACGTTGAAATGGGTATGGTTGTAAGATATGTAGACCAGGGTTCATCAGATTGTGAATAAGCAATGATAAAACAGTTGATTATAGCTTTTTACGCCGTGTTACGTCTTTATAAATGACAAATTCATCTCATACTAGACTCAGTTCGACTTATGTATTCGCTGTGTTGGCTTTGCTTGCGTCTGCGACGATGTGGGGCACCATATGGTATCCGCTACGTTTGTTAGAAGATCAAGGTTTGGCAGGCTTGTGGTGTGCGTTAATTATGTATGGCACGGCATTAGTGATTAGTCTTCCCTGGTGGTGGCGACATCGCCTGGATTTTGTGCGTCGGCCTGTCGCGTTGGTGTTGTTGGGTCTAGCTAGTGGCTGGGCCAATGTTGCTTTTATTCTTGCGATTATCGATGGCGAAATCGTTAGAGTCACCTTGCTATTTTTTCTTTACCCGATATGGGCGACGCTGATAGGCCGATTTTTTTTGCATGAGCCTATGCCTGGGCGTGCCTGGCTTGGCTTTTCTGTCGCGATTGCCGGTGCCTTGATTATGATGTGGAACCCGCAACTGGGCAGTCTTTTACCACAAGACAGTAACGATTGGTTGGCCTTGTCTGCTGGTTTTGCCTTTGCGGTGTCGGCGGCAATAGTAAGAAATTTGAGTGAAATTGGTGTAGTACCAAAGACGATTGTGGTGTGGATTGGTGTGGTAGTAGTTGCGACGCTTTGGTTGTTGATTGCCGCAATTGAGTTTCCTGTGCTCGATAGCGAAGTCTACTTGGCGGCGAGTTTGCTTGGTTTGTTTGCTACGGTGGTAATGACTTTGTTGGTGCAATACGGTTTTCACCATGTGCCGGTGTCGCGCTCTTCGGTTATTT
>CAYUKF010000200.1:0-3330 GCA_964445215.1 uncultured Thiotrichales bacterium | reverse complement strand
CCCCTCGGGGTGCAAGGGGGGCGAACTTCGAGGCTGCTACGTGCTCTTGGGACGAAAACTGCACCACTTTAAGTATGCCTTGTCTTTCTTTACTCGATCAGCCAAGCACTACAACACGTTAAGAATTACCAAACAAATCTATCGCACATTGAATTTACAGACCCCTTAGCGATTGATTGAGCACAGACCTACTCTATGTATCCTCGCCAAATATCATCGCAGGCGCAACCAAATCAACAATATGGCACTGCACAAAAATCGGCTAATGAAATCGCCTTATAAACCGCTATATATGTTATCAGAATATTATTAAGTACGGAGTCTTTGAAATAATGAGTGCCGCCCAACGCGAAATGGTCGATACCGCAATTCTTGCCAACTTATCACCTTTCAATGAAATGTCCTCTGAGCAGTTCCATGAAGCGGCAACGCGCGTCAAAATCAAACAGTTCAAAAAAGGTGAATATTTATTCCGCGAGGGTCATAGTGACCGCCATACCTTCTATGTTATCAAAGGCCGTATCGCACTCCTTAACGAGACTAATCTTGTCGAAACCATTGCTGGCGATACTGAAGAAGCGGCCAAGCCTTTAGCCGCCAACCTACCACGTAAATTTACTGCACGTGTGCAATCGACTGCAACTATTGCCATGATTGATACATCAGTTCTTGATTTCCACTTAGGCAAAAATACTGCTGACGCCTACGAAGTCAATGACATCCATACCGAAGATGATAACGACTGGATGACGTGTATATTGCAGTCAGAAGCATTTTCAAAGCTACCCCCTGTCAACCTGCAAAAAATGCTATCGGGCGTATCTGAAGCCGCCTATAAAGCAGGTGCTACAGTAATAGAACAAAGCCAACAAACTGATTACTATTTTATAGTCAAAAGCGGAGTCTGCTATGAGGCAGGCAATCCAAGCAAAGAATGGCGTTGCGGTGATGCCTTTGGTGCCGCAGGTTTACTATTAGAAACAGGTCAGCCTGAAAAAATAATCATGAAAAGCAGTGGCCAGCTCATGCTCTTGCCAAAAACTGACTTCTTGCAGTTTTGCTATAAACCACTCATTAGCACTACCGATAGCAATAGCGTTCAAGAACAGATCAATAGTGGCTGCAAATGGCTAGATTTACGCCCTGCTATCGACCGACTAAGGAGAAACCTACGTGAAAGCATCTGCATTACTTTAACAGACCTCAGTCGTAAAATTAACTCATTAAATAATTCTCAAGCTTATATTGTTGTCGGTGAAACACCAGAGCACAGTGGTGTCGGCGCATTTTTGCTTATCCAGTATGGCCTCAATGCTTTTTCCTATAACGAAAACATCAGCACCATTGATTCCAGTTTCATTGATGTAGATGCGGTACCTTCTGCCGATACTCTCAATGATCTCAAGAGCACAATACTAAATGAACAAAAACTCAAGTCAGCACTAGAGTCGGAAAAACAGCGCTTACTTAAAGAAGTCGCCTCATTAAAAGCAAATAAATCCACGTTGACTGATAGTGATCTAGGCAAAAATCTATCTTTGGTCGATGACCATACGGGAAACCCAGCTGCCTCTGCTACAGAACCAGCTATCTCAGTAGATAGTAGCAAACTATTTACTGAAAAAGTTGAGCTAGAAAATAAGCTTGGTGTACTGACACAAAAACTGACCAACCAAACTGAAAAGCGTAAACTGGCTGAAAACAACTACACCACGTTTCTAAAAAAAGTGAAGCGTTACAAATTCGGTAACGATAGGCTAATCAAAAAACTTAAAATTCAGATTATAGAAGGCAACAATAAATTAACCAAATCACTATCTCAATCTGAGTCAGATGACACTAATATTAATCAAGCTCGTGTAGAGCTTGGCGAAACAACATCACAACTACAACAAGCGCAAGAACACTTACAAAATGAACAACAACGCATCAGCGAACTTGAAGCAGCGCTAACACAAGCGCGTAATAATCTAGACAATGTCGGCCAAGAATTTGAAGCTAGTGATGACAATGAAAAAGTACGCTTACTACAAGAAAAGTTAAAAGCCAGTAGCGAAGAAAAACGAACACTGGAAGAACAATTAAAAAGCGCTACTGAAGACTATGAAGCGCTACAAAACGAGCATGCCGAAGCAGCACTTTGGGATGAAATGGAAGATCTCCATAGCGCCCTTGGCGTTGGAACTACTGCATCAGATGATCTAAATGATTTGAGCGATATGTTCGATGATAGTGGTACTGACGACCTTGACGATCTCGAACTTAATTAACACTAACCTAACAATACTAAACCCGACCCTGTTCTAGCCCGCATTTCTCACCAGGATAACGACCCTTCGCTTGATCTTTACCCCCGCGTCAAGCACGGGGCAGGCTCCGCAAGGGGGTAAATCTCTTCGCGATCATCTCGTCCCCTGGTGAGAAATGCGGGCTAACGCAGCAATGCGTTCTTCTAACGGTGGATGACTCATAAATAAACGCTTAAGTCCGCTACTAATTTGACCTGAAATGGCAAATGCGGCGAGCTGATCTGGTAACTGAGTTTGCCCAGAACTGCCTTGCAAACGCCGTAAGGCTGCGGCCATCTTCTGACTGCCAACCAATTTTGCTGCACCGGCATCAGCTCGGTATTCTCGTTGGCGACTAAACCACATGACAATTGTCGACGCTAAAATACCCAAGACAACTTGCGCTATCATCGAAGTAATAAAATAGCCAATACCGTGGCCACGCTGATTTTTCAAGATAACGCGATCAACAAAATGACCCACGATACGAGATAAAACAATAACAAACGTATTGACCACACCTTGAATCAGCGCAAGGGTAATCATATCGCCATTGGCAACATGACTTATTTCGTGCGCCAATACCGCTTCAACTTCATCACGCGTCATGCGCTGCATTAATCCCGTACTCACAGCAACTAAGGCCTTATTACGATTCATACCAGTGGCAAAGGCATTCGGGTCAGCTGCGTCATAAATAGCCACCTCAGGCGTACCGATACCCGCCTGCTCTGCCTGGTTTTTTACCGTATCGAGTAACCATCGCTCGGTCTCGTCGCTTGGTGATTCGATGACCTTAGCGCCTGTCGCGCGCTTCGCACTCCATTTTGAAATAGCCAGTGATATAAAAGAACCACCCATACCCAAAACGGCTGAAAAAATAAGCAGCGATCTGATATTAAGATCGACACCTTGCTCATCAAGCACGCCATCGACACCAAGCAGGTTTAATACAATACTGAGCACTGCAATAATGGCAATATTAGTCGCTAAAAACAAAAATACGCGTTTCATCTAATAACCTCGTTAAAAAATAAAAACA
>CAYUKF010000199.1:0-3333 GCA_964445215.1 uncultured Thiotrichales bacterium | reverse complement strand
GTAAAGAACATGGCATGAAGGCCTCAGATCTTTTTGTCCGCGCATTAGAAATGGAAGGCGTCGAACACATATTTGCTGTGCCTGGCGAAGAAAACCTCGATATGCTCGAGTCATTACGCACCTCAACGATAAAACTCGTTCTCACGCGTCATGAGCAAGGCGCCGCATTTATGGCAGCAACCTATGGTCGCCTTACCAACAAAGCAGGGGTGTGTATGGCGACACTGGGGCCTGGCGCCACCAACCTTGCAACACCTGCCGCTTACGCACAACTTGGTGGCTTCCCCTTAATAATGATTACTGGACAAAAACCTATAAAAAAATCTAAACAAGGCCAATTCCAGATCATTGACATCGTCAGCTTGTTTCAACCAATCTGCAAAATGTCGAAGCAAATAGTGCACGGCAATACCATTCCGGCATTAGTCCGCGAAGCATTTCGCACCGCTGAAGAAGAACGACCTGGCGCAGTATTACTCGAATTACCCGAAGATATCGCGGCTGAAGAAACTAACGCGTTTGTGCTAACACCGCATCATCGACATTACGCCGTAGCTGATGACATCGTATTAGACGAAGCTGCAAAACTCATTCGTTCAGCGAAACTACCACTGCTATTAATTGGTGCTGGTGCCAATCGGAAACATACACGCTCAGCTCTGGATGACTTTATTCATAGTATAAAAATCCCGTTTTTTAATACTCAGATGGGCAAGGGTGTCGTCGATGAACGCTCAGAACTTTGCTTAGGTACGGCAGCACTATCTGATAACGATTATTTGCACTGCGCTATTAAGCGCGCTGATTTAATCATTAATGTTGGTCATGACGTTGTTGAGAAACCACCCTTTCTCATGGAGGACAATGGCAAAAAAGTCATCCACGTTAATTATACATCTGCCCAAGTAGACCAAGTCTATTTCCCACAGGTTGAAGTGGTCGGCGACATAGCTGGCTCAATAAAACGCCTGAAAGATAAACTCAATACTAGCCTTGAATTCGATCGCACCTATTTCTCACGTATTCATAATGAAATCGAGACTCATATTAACGAGGGAATTACTGACACACGCTTTCCTATTACACCACAACGTCTGGTTGCCGACACACGAAAAGTCATGGGTGATGAAGATATTATTGCCCTCGACAATGGCATTTATAAAATTTGGTTTGCGCGCAACTACAAAGCCTACCAACCGAACACCGTATTACTTGATAATGCATTGGCAACCATGGGCGCTGGGTTGCCCTCTGCCATGATGGCGGCAATGATGTATCCCAAACGACGCGTCATGGCTATCTGTGGTGACGGTGGCTTTATGATGAACTCGCAAGAAGTTGAAACAGCCGTCCGTCTAAAACTTAATTTAGTTATTACAATTTTAAACGATAGCTCTTACGGCATGATCCGTTGGAAGCAGGCATCCGCAGGTTTTGACGACTGGGGTCTGGAATTTGGTAATCCTGATTTTGTAAAATATGCGCAAAGCTATGGCGCTAATGGTCATCGCATTGAATCTGCTGAAAGTCTTATACCAGTCTTAAACCAAGCCTTCGATGCTGGCGGTGTTCATCTTATAGACCTACCAATTGATTACTCAGAAAATGAAAAAGTCCTCATTGACGAATTAACTGAAAAAGTTTGTCTACTATGAATGCAAACGCAAATAAAACACTCGAAGTGGTTAACCCTTACGATCTAAAACCTATTGGTAGTGTTCCACTGAGTGACTGGAATGAAATCGATACGTATTTAGACACCGCGCAATCGCTATATAAAAACCGTGATGCCTGGCTGCCAGCGCATACGCGTATTGCTATCCTGAAAAACACCGCAGCAAGCCTTGAACAACACACCGATGATCTCGCTTTTTTGATTGCCAATGAAGGGGGTAAACCCTTAATCGATGCGCGAATAGAAGTCGCTCGTGCTATAGAAAGTGTGCAGATCTGTATCGCAACACTGACGCATATGGCTGGCAAAGAAATCCCTATGGGACACACTGCGGCAAGTGCTGGCAGAATTGCATTTACCACGCTCGAGCCCATCGGCCCTGTTGTTGCCGTCTCTGCATTCAATCATCCGCTAAATTTAATTGCTCATCAGGTGGCGCCTGCTGTTGCCACTGGCTGTCCCGTGCTAGTCAAACCTGCTGACAACACGCCTTTATCCTGCCAGCGTTTTGTCGAAATACTTCACGCATCAGGTTTACCACCAGAATGGTGTCGTTTTGTCGCCTGCAATACTCCTACAGCGGAAAAAATGGTCACCGACCCACGTGTCGCATTCTTCTCGTTTATAGGCTCAGCCAACGTCGGCTGGATGCTGCGATCTAAACTCGCACCAGGCACGCGTTGCGCGCTCGAACACGGTGGTGCTGCACCGGTTATTGTCGACGAAAGCGCAGACTTTGAAACAATGATACCTGCGTTAATTAAAGGCGGCTTTTATCACTCTGGCCAAGTCTGTGTTTCGGTACAACGCGTTTTTGTACCACGCGCGCACTCACAAGTCATCGCAGAGACATTGGCCAGCACAGCAGAAAAACTCGTTGTTGGTAATGCCACTGATGAAGCTACGCTATGCGGGCCACTCATTCACCCAAGAGAAGTTGATCGGGTTGCCGAATGGGTCAACGAAGCAAGATCTCAAGGAGCAAAAGTACTTTGTGGTGGTGAAAAGTTAGGTGCCACAACCTACGCACCAACCGTACTCCTCAACCCACCTCTCGATGCAAAAGTCTCATGCCAAGAAATATTTGGCCCCGTTGTTTGTGTTTATAGCTACGACAAACTCGAAACAGCCTTGAAACTTGCCAACGCCCTGCCTTTTGCATTTCAGGCCTCGGTATTTAGCAATAAACTCGATGTCGTGATGGAGTGTATCCAAAAACTGGATGCTAGCGCAGTCATGGTCAACGATCACACCGCCTTTCGTGTTGACTGGATGCCTTTTGCAGGCCGCAAACAGTCCGGCTATGGAACCGGTGGCATTGCTTATACTATGCATGACATGACTCAGGAAAAAATGGCCATTATCAATCTGGCAAACTAAAGCCGTGATGCCCAACCATAACGTAATAAGAAATCAACAACTTATATAGCATCACCACATAATTTCATTGTAATTTACGACGATTAACCCCATAGAATAGATGCCAGGCCTGGTAATACTCGTCAATCTACCTGTAATCGATTAGAATACTCGGCTTTTATACTAAGGAACCTCTAGTGTGTCGTGGAACGCGACCTTGATGGCTAAAACTTTCCAGCTCTTTGTTGTACCCCAAGGGCACTTCCTTCGGGGCGCGATCTTGCCAATAGCCCCACTAT
>CAYUKF010000198.1:0-3355 GCA_964445215.1 uncultured Thiotrichales bacterium | reverse complement strand
GGCTTAACCACTCTCGTGGTGGCAAGCAGTCTTTGGGGCTTTGCTGTTTGGGGTAACACTGGAACAGCACTATCAGCGGCAAATTATCTTAACTGGTCATTGCTGTTAAAAACGGCGCTTGTCATGATTGTCGTTGTTGGCTGTGTGGTCATGTATAAGCGCTCTCAACTGGGACAAGGTGGCTATACCATTGCTGAGCGCTTAGGCGGCACGCCTGTTTACTCCGATACGCAAGACCCTAATGAACGCCAATTATTGAATGTGGTAGAGGAAATGGCCATCGCTGCGGGCATGCCTGTGCCACCGGTTTATGTGCTGGATGAAACAACGATCAATGCCTTTGCCGCAGGTCACTCCGATAGTGATGCGGTGTTAGGTATTACACGAGGCGCGCTGCAACGGCTGACGCGTGATCAACTGCAAGGCGTTATCGCCCATGAATTTAGCCATATCCTGCATGGTGATATGCGCCTTAATTTGAATCTAATTACTGTGCTGTCAGGTATTATTTTTATTGGTTTATCGGGCCGGGCATTGGTCGGTGGTATGAGCCGTTCTCGCCGCAGCAACAATTTTGGCAGTACTGCAGTCTTTGCTTTAGGGGCAGGTGCCTGCCTGGTCTTGATAGGCGCTATCGGTATTTTTTTTGGTAATTTAATCAAATCGGCGGTGTCGCGGCAACGTGAATTTTTGGCGGATGCCTCTGCTGTGCAATACACGCGCAACCCTGATGGCATTGCTGGCGCGCTAAAAGTGATTGGCTCGGGTGTTGGTAGCGGTGTACGCAGTCATGGTGTTGAAGAATTTAGCCATATGTTCTTTGGCGATGTATTTTCGGTGCGGAGTTTTGATTTTTTCGCTACACACCCTCCCATCGATGAACGTATTACACGTCTTGATCGTTATTGGGATGGCCAATATTTAGCTGGCAAACCATTAGCATCAAACACGTCAGCAGCAGAAGAGTCTGCCGCTAGCAACGCCAGCATTATCGATAGCCTGCCTGACTCGTTAAAAGTTATTGGTATGCTTGACCCGGTGATGATGGCGATTGCTGGCGCTTTGATTGAATCACTGCCCTCAGCGCTTTACCAGGCCGCACAAAATCCGGCTACGGCCTATGCGCTGATGCTGGCCTTGCGACTTGATACCAAGCCAGCGATTCAAACACAACAATTGGACTATCTGGCAGACAGCCCGGCAATGGCACAAGAAGTCCTGCGTTTAAAACCGTTTGTTGATGCATTGCACCTAACTGAAATATTGCCACTGATTGAGATTGCGATTCCGGCGCTAAAACGTCAGTCAGCGCAACAATACCAACAACTAAAATGGTTGTTGACGCAGTTCATTATGGCTGACACGATTTCGGATCATAGGGAATGGCTGCATTATCGCGTGCTGTGTCATTTTCTCGACCCGCAGTTTATGAAAAAAGCCGAGCAGAAAAAATACCGCCGCAGTTATCACGGTTTGCATCAAGTAGAGGACGCTTGCTTAAATGTGTTGTCTTTACTAGCCAATGTCAGTCATAACGACGAAGAGCAACGTGATCAGGCGTTTTACAGTGGTTTAAAGCCACTGACCATCAAAGTAGGCCAGCGTACACACCAAGACGATTTAAATCTTAATGCAATCAACGCTGCGCTGGCACAATTGGAACACTTGGTGCCACTGCTAAAACAGCAGTTTCTTGCCGCCTGTGCTACCTGCATTGGCTATGATAATCAAGTAACGGTGGTGGCTTGGGATTTGCTGCGCGTTATTTCGGTATGCCTGGGTTGTCCGATGCCGCCGCTACAAAGACCAATGAAATAACCACTAACGGGTGACGCGTTTGGTGCCGTTAGGCTGGGTCAGAATACGTACAGTATCGTTGATGGCAATTTTTTGATCGGCCTCTTGCACGATCGATACCACCCCACCATCACCAAGTTCAATGGTGATTTCCTGACCTTTGCGGCGGGTAAAGCCTTCTTCTGCCGCAGCGCCGACAACGCCACCGACAACTGCACCAATAACACCTCGTACGCGATCACCTGAGCTGTCAGCTGAGCTAGCACCGATGACACCACCAACAATAGTGCCTGCTGCTGCGCCAATTGGTGTTTTAGTCCCTTCGATCAATACATTATCAACCGCAATGACAGTGCCCACTTCAACAGTCTGAACATGTTGCGTCTCATCACGCGAGTAAACCTTACCGGATTTACTAGATGCACAAGCGGTTACCATCACCACCAGCACCAATACCATAGCTAGTTTTGCCAAACTATTTTGGCTAATTTTTTTCAGGGAAATCATCATTTCATCTCCTTTAGATCATCAGCGCATTAACTATTTACGCAGCCAGGCACCACCTGGTGATAGCTGAATCATTTGCCCACTTACCGTCTTTTCAATCGCTTTTTTCGCTGCTAATTGTTCGACAGCTGTAAGACTGGCACCGTTGCGCTTGGCAATTTTTTGGTAGCTCGCTTTACGCTTGGCATTGATGTCATTCACCAGCACAGCAACACTCGCACTGGCTTCTACCGCACCTTGGGGTACAGCCCCCAAATAACCAGTCACACTTTCACCGACCAGCAATTGTGACTTAGCTTCTTGTAAGCCTAGCGCGAACACAGAGAGTGGTAATAACATTGCCACGATTAGCGTTACCAACCAAACATAGCGGCGCACTGAGGGAACGCGATAGCATTCTTGAGAGAGGGTCCTTGGGGTGCGCATTAAATACACGGGGGTTTTGAGAGCACTCATGACTGTGATCCAACAAGGTGATATTGATGGATGCAGCGGGTCGGGAAAGGGTTAGCCGCAAGGCGCGTCTTGCAGGGAAGGGCTGGCTCCTTCGCAAGAGACGCAACCCCGCGGATGACCCTTTCCCGGCTCGCCCGAAGGGAGCCCCTCAAATGCGCCCATGCGGCGTTGCCGCCCTTGACAATGGAGCCACCATTGCCTGCGGACGACGCCTTGTCTGGACACATTTGGGGGGCTCTGCATTCATCAATATTGCCTTGTTGGATCACTAGAACAACCCTCCTTCTTCTGAGAATAGATCATCAATGTCTTTTTCTACTTTGACACGAATTTCGTGTTCAATTTTGATATTCAAATTAATAGTGATCGGTTCATCTGGCACCTGCACCTTAATTGTTGGAGTACAAGCTACCATGAAGGTAAGTGCGATAGCAGATAACAATATACGGTGTAAACTGTGATTTAAATTAGCTGGCATTGTATCTTCACTTAAGTGCGCTATTCTAGCCATTAGGCAGTGACTCATGAATTAAGAATCCTCTAGAGCAGCCCCTTAATTATCAACATGTTGCTTTAACCCTTGCTGAACACGTTG
>CAYUKF010000197.1:0-3367 GCA_964445215.1 uncultured Thiotrichales bacterium | reverse complement strand
CGTAGAAAGTATTCGTCCTCAAGGTGAGACCATTGTCTGTTGACTAATTTTTCGCTGACGTTGTTGGCCTCAAGTAGTGCTTTGGCCAATCGTTTGACATGTTTAATTAAACTTTCACGGTCTAGTGGGTTATCGAGGCCGCGGAAGAGGGCACGGCGCGTTAACGCATAGAGTTCTTGTAGCAGTGATGCGCGCCAGTTATTCCAAAGCTTTGGGTTGGTGCCGCGGATATCGCCGACGGTAAGCAGGTAGAGATAATCCAGGTGTGTTTGGTCGCCGACGAGGTGAGCAAATTCTGTAATGATGTCGGGGTCAGAAATGTCCTTACGCTGTGCCGTCATGGACATAATTAAATGGTTTTTAACTAGCCATGCGACAAACTCAGTATCATAATTACTTAAACCATGATGAAGGCAAAATTCACGGGCATCTCTCTCACCAAGCTTGGAGTGATCACCGCCACGGCCTTTGCCAATATCGTGAAACAAACCAGCTAAATACAATATTTCTGGTTTTGGTAGTGACGATGCGATCTGGCTGCATAATGGCAATTCTTTTTTATGTTCTTCAACAAAAATCCGCCTTAAATTTCTAACAACAGTTAGTATGTGTTCATCTACTGTGTAGATATGAAATAAGTCAAATTGCATTTGCCCAACTAGCTTAGAAAAGCTAGGCAGGTAGGCTGCGAGCACGCCATAGTTATGCATGCGCCTAAGTTCATGTGTAAGGCCTTGTGGTTGGCGCATGATCTCCATAAATAAAGCACGATTATCTGGGTTGTTACGGAAATTTTCGTCGATTAAATAACAATGTTGTCGGATCAAGCGGATAGTTGATGCACGAACCCCTGTAAGGTGTGGGTTTTTCTGCAACACTAGAAACATCTCCAGCAATGCTGATGGGTGGTGCTTAAACACAAGATCATTGGCGACTTCCAAAAAACCATCTTGCTCTTGGAAGCGTCTATTTAGTGTATTAACTTTGCTATCCGAGCGTGCGTAGAGGATGGCTTCGCTAAAGTGTTGCAACAACATTTCGTTAAGGCGGCTAAGCTCTTTAATGGTGCGATAGTAATGCATCATAAACAACTCAACCGCACGTTTATGTTCACCATCTTTATAACCTAGTGTTTGTGCAAGGCTGGGCTGGTGGTCGAAAAGTAGCCGATCTTCTTCGCGACCAGCGAGAATATGTAAGGCAAAGCGAACCTGCCAAAGGAAATTTTGCGCGCTAACAAGGTCATTATGTTCTGCCTGAGTCAGAAAACCGTGTGTCACAAGGTCATGAAGGTTTTCCGCATCAAAATATCGCTTTGTTATCCATGCAATGATATGAATATCACGCAAGCCGCCAGGCCCATCTTTGACATTGGGTTCGAGGTTGTAAGCAGAGTCACCGTATTTACGATGACGTAATTGCTGTTCCTGTAATTTGGCTTTAAAAAAGACTTTGTTTGGCCAGAGATGGTCTGGTGAAATCGAGGCTTGCAGTTGAGTAAAAAGTGATGTTGTCCCTGTAATAAATCGAGACTCAATCAGGTTTGTTATGGTAGAGATGTCTTTTTTAGCTTCGACGATGCAGTGTTCAACAGTGCGTACGCTATGCCCTATTTCAAGACCCATATCCCAACAGAAACTAATGAAATGAGTAATAGTATCGTTGTGCTGCTCATGATCATTGTTAGCAAGTAATACTAAAATATCGATATCGGAGTGCGGAAATAGCTCACTGCGACCGTAGCCGCCGACAGCGATCAGCGTAATATCGTCGCTATTTTGATCAATGAATTGTTGCCATGCGAGAATGAGTAGTTGATCGATTTTTGTTGCATGTACGTGTACGAGTTCTGATGCCAGTGCGCCATCGTAAAAGCGTTTATGCAGTAAGTTGCGGATTTCGGTGAGTTTATCTCTAAACTCGGTGAGATTGGTATTGTTGTGTGTTTGGTTAATAGCTGGGTCGCTCATGGTAGGCAATATGCTTGTACGATATTTAAATTAAATATCGTCTTCGGGTCGCCTGGTAAGAACATCAAAGCCATCGTTTGTGACTAGAATGGTGTGTTCCCACTGGGTTGATAGGCTGCGATCACGTGTTACGACCGTCCAATTATCGCCAAGTAGCTTGACGCCGCGTTTACCGATGTTGAGCATGGGCTCGATAGTAAAGGTCATACCGCTTACCAATGGCATACCGGTGTTGAGTTCGCCATAGTGCAAGACTTGTGGCTCCTCGTGGAATTCTTTGCCAATGCCATGACCACAGTATTCACGCACGACGGACATATTGTTCGATTCTGCATGTTGTTGAATGGCATGGCCGATATCACCGAGACGGACGCCGGGCTTGACCATTTCTATCCCCATGCGCATGGCGTCATAAGAAATATTACACGCGCGTTTTGCCATAATGGAGGGTTCGCCAACATAAAACATCTTACTGGTGTCGCCGTGATAACCTTCTTTGATGACAGTAATATCAATATTAATAATGTCGCCATTCTTGAGTTTCTTGTCACCAGGAATACCGTGACAGACAACGTGGTTGACTGAGGTACAGATTGATTTTGGAAAACCATGATAATTCAATGGTGCAGGTATCGCTGCCTGCTCTTGGGTGATGAAATCGTGGCAGATCTGGTCAAGCTCGCCAGTTGTGGTGCCAACAACGACATACGGGCGAATCATATGCAATACGTCTGCAGCAAGCCGTCCTGCGACACGCATTTTCTCGATCTCATCAGTTGATTTAATAGTGACAGGCATAGCTCTTATCAATAAATTCAATAGCTTAGTTTGCTTTTAGTACAAAAGCACAGTTCAATCGCGCATTCTAACCGTACTGATGCATCTGTGCCATCACCAGCCCGCATTTCTCGCCAGGATGACGAGCCCTCGCTTGATCTTTACCCCCGTGTCAAGCACGGGGCAGGCTCTGCGAGGGGGTGCCGAGGTGATTTTACAGTGGATTTCCTTCGGCCGGAAATACAGCCCGTATTCCACTGCCTCAGAAAATCCACTGTAAAATAAAATCTCTGCGCGCCCTGAGGGTTGTCGCCAGACAATCCGAGGAAGTCCCCTTGGGGTGCGATTATTTCGCCCTCTGGTAAGAAATACAGGCTAGCCAGAAGATTGAGAAAATGTCCCTAATATGGTATAAGTCTCGCGCCGAATCTCACTTGAGAGTCGGTATGCACAGGTAATGTTCACTGTTGCCATACTATGACACACACATTCCGTCACATCGGCTGGGGTGCTGGATAGTTCGCTATTTGGTCAGCTTATGGGGAATGTGGAGGCTTAACCCTACAAGAGGAAATTAATATGCCTAACGTCTCAATGCGTGAGATGCTGGAGGCTGGTGT
>CAYUKF010000196.1:0-3394 GCA_964445215.1 uncultured Thiotrichales bacterium | reverse complement strand
GTCTGGCGCCATTGAAGGCGCAACAGGGCTGTCAAAATGATGGTTAACACCCCCTTAGTTAATGATCGTCTTTAATAGGCAATGACCTGAGATTGGTAATTTCTTTTTCGGTCATTGTAACAGTGCGGTTGAGCATAGAAATACGTGTACGTTGACGCAAAATGACGCTAAGACTTGCCAAGATACCGAGCAATGCGCCCAGCACCAACGCCAAGACTAAAGCAACAGATAAGGGAATTTCCTGCTCACCCAGATAATAATTAATGCTAATGCTATCAGCATTGAGAACAGCAAAGCTAAGGCCAAGCAGTAATACAATTAGCAGTAGTGCCAGTGAGAGTATGCGCAAAATAACCACCTCAAATGGCGCTGCCCCCCAATATAAACCTGGATAAACTTGGAGCAGCGAGTAGAACAAAAGACTAATTCAGCAGCTGTTTTTAGTCTTTCGTTTTCATAACACGCGCTCTAAGCTCTTTACCAGGCTTAAAGTGAGGCACGTATTTTCCTGCCAATGGCACCGCATCACCTGTTTTGGGGTTACGCCCCATACGAGGTGGACGAAAATGCAGTGAAAAACTACCAAACCCACGCACCTCTATACGACCACCCTGGGCAAGGGTTTGTGCCATTTCCTCAATCAACGACTTAACCGCAAACTCAACATCCTTGGGTGACAAGTAGTTTTGTTTTTGGCTGAGCCGTTCTATGAGTTCTGACTTTGTCATAACTGTTTTATCTTATTCAATCAAGGGCAACTTAAGGAGCATCTCACTCAGAGGCTTCTTAAATAACTATTGCCCTTATTTCCCCATCTGTTCTTTAAATAAATCACCAAGAGTCGCAGCACCAGTATCTGAAGACTGCACACTATAGTCTTGCACTGCTTTGGCTTCTTCTTGCCTGTCTTTAGCCTTAATGGAGAGCACAATATTACGTGACTTACGGTCTACTGCGGTAAACTTGGCCTCGACTGTTTCGCCCTCTTTTAACACGGTGCGCGCATCATCAACACGCTCTTGTGCCAATTCGCCAGCGCCAAGATAACCTTCGATACCATCGCCCAAATCAATAACAGCACCCTTTTGTTCAACAGAAATTACTGTCCCACTGACGATTGACCCTTTACCATGATCAGCTAAAAACTGTGAAAATGGGTCTTGTTCAAGCTGTTTGACACCCAAAGAGATACGTTCACGCTCAGCATCGATAGCAAGAATAACAGCATCGACTTCATCACCCTTCTTAAAGTCATGCGTGACCTCTTCACCTTCGCTCTGCCATGACAGGTCAGACAAATGCAGCAAACCATCAATAGCGCCTTCAAGTCCAACAAAGATACCGAAATCAGTAATCGACTTGATCGTACCATGAACACGATCGCCTTTCTTATGGCGTGCAGCAAAGTCAGCCCAAGGGTTGGTCTGACACTGCTTCATACCAAGAGAGATACGACGACGTTCTTCATCGATATCGAGCACCATCACCTCAACTTCCTGGCCAATATGAACCACTTTTGAAGGATGCACATTCTTGTTAGTCCAATCCATTTCAGACATATGGATTAAACCTTCAACACCGTCTTCGATCTCAGCGAAACAACCGTAGTCAGCAATATTGGTGACCTTACCAAACAAACGCGTATTCATCGGATAACGGCGCGCTAAATCTTTCCACGGATCGTCACCTAATTGTTTAAGTCCCAACGAAACGCGTTTGCGCTCACGATCAAACTTCAATATTTTAACGTCGATCTCGTCACCAACATCGACAATATCAGAAGGCTGCTTAACACGTTTCCATGCCATATCAGTGATATGCAACAAACCATCAATACCACCCAAATCAAGGAATGCGCCGTAATCGGTAAGGTTTTTAACGATACCTTTAATAACTTGCCCTTCTTGCAGATTATCAAGCAGCTCCTGGCGCTCAACACTGTTTTCATCTTCGACCACCGCGCGACGCGACACCACTACGTTACTGCGTTTCTGGTCTAGCTTAACAATCTTAAATTCGAGCTCTTTACCTTCCAGATAGCTAGTGTCACGCACAGGACGGACATCAACCAAAGAGCCTGGTAAGAAGGCGCGCAAACCATCAAGGTCCACTGTGAAACCACCTTTAACTTTGCCATCGATACGGCCAGTAATAATTTCGCCTTTCTCCATGGCCACATCAAGTTTGCGCCAAATTTGAGCACGCTTGGCTTTTTCGCGAGACAGGCGTGTGGCACCAAAACCGTCTTCTACTGTTTCCAGTGTAACTTCAACAATCTCACCAACACTGACCTCAACTTCACGGTTTTCATTATAAAACTGCTCAATAGGAATAACGCTTTCAGACTTCAAACCAGCACTGACAATAACAGAGTCACTCTCGATTTTTATCACGGTGCCATTAACAATCGCACCGGGACGCATCAATAATTCTACCTGGCTCTGTTCAAATAATTCGGCGAAACTTTCACTCATAGCTTTAACGTTATCCATAATTAGTTAAGTAAAAAAAGCCCCCTTGATGGCTCAGGGTCTTCCCTTGCACAAAAGCGTGCATGCCAGCCTAAATCTGGCCACAAGCTTAAAACTTATTCTTTAAACTTGTCTGAATAAGGTTTAGCTAACCTTACCCCATAAATCATTGATTTGCGTCACCACTTCGTCAATAGATAATGTGGTGGTGTCAAGCACTGTCGCGTCTTCTGCAGGCTTGAGTGGCGCAACCTCCCGTGTCATGTCACGCTCATCGCGCGCGACAATATCTTTTAGAAGGCGCGCAAGGTTAACACTGATTCCCTTACCAATCAACTGTTTATAGCGTCTTTTGGCACGCTCTTCAGCACTTGCGGTAAGATAGATTTTAAGTTCAGCATCAGGAAAAACGACCGTACCCATATCACGGCCATCAGCAATCAGACCCGGCGCAGCCTGAAACGCACGCTGACGCACTAACAAAGCCTCACGCACCGAGCTAATCATTGCCACACGCGAAGCTAATTCACCGCAAGCCTCAGTACGAATCTCACCACTGACATCCTGACCCGCCAAAATCACTGAAACACCACTGTCACAGGGTGCAAAGACCACGTCTAAGTGACTGGCAAGCTCTGTTACTGCGTCAATATCACTGAAATCGACCTTATTTCTGGTCGCTGCAAACGCTGTTACACGATACATCGCACCACTATCAAGCAAATTCCAGCCCAAACGACAAGCAAGTAAACCGCTGATTGTGCCCTTACCCGCACCGCCTGGCCCATCAATAGTGATAACAGGATCAGTGTAGTGTTTCATATTGAATGCAGGTATAGACGCAACCAGAAAGACAGCTGCAAGGCGCGTCCTCGCAGAGCCTGCTCCGTGCTTGACACGGGGGATAGTGGTGCTATCTCAAG
>CAYUKF010000195.1:0-3436 GCA_964445215.1 uncultured Thiotrichales bacterium | reverse complement strand
GTATCATCATATCAATACTGCTGCATTTATACCGCACATCCACACCACATATCGCAGAAGTAGGCTTGATTGAAGGAACTCAACATTTTCGAAATATTCATCGATATGAAACACTCACCGTTCCGCAGATTATTACATTGAGACCCGATGAGAGCCTGTTTTTTGCCAACACAAACTATCTCGAAGACTTGATTTTAGAGGCGATTCGCAAAAACGACAAAATCGCCCACGTCATATTACTCTGTACTGCGGTCAATGAAATTGACTTTAGCGCTTTAGAAATGCTTGAAACATTAAACCATCGGCTGTCCGATCAAGGAATCAGGCTTCATCTGTCAGAAGTAAAAGGCCCTGTAATGGACACTTTGATGCGTACGGGTTTGATAGAGGAGCTTTCAGGCAATGTTTATCTTACACAATATGAGGCCTATAGTGCGCTCAAACCATAATGCTGGCAGCAATATTGAATTGCCAATACCGCCAATTCTTTAATTCATAAGGATATTAATAATGAATACCTCTAACAATAATTGGCTTAACCTACCGAGTATTGGCTTACCCATTCGTGTTTTATTTACGGGTTACCTTGTCGCAATTGGGCTTGGACTACTCATGGCAGGTGGACAAATTTTACTCACTCATGGTATGGCAGATGGCAAACTCGGCTTATCTGTTGATGATGTTGTCTACAGCTACTACGGTAATCGCAATAATAGCCGCTTAGAAACCGCTTTAAATGGTGTGATGAAGGACAAAGCAACTGATGCAGTACGCGCTGACATTATAAGCTGGGCACGGGATGGAGCACCGCAAACACTTTGGGATAAAAAATTTAAGCAGGTTTTTGCGAATAATTGCATTGCCTGTCATGGCACCGTTCCAGGGATCCCTAATTTCAATCACTATGAAGAAGTAAAACAGGTCGCTCAAATTGATGAGGGTAGCTCAGTAGACAGTTTAACGCGGGTATCGCATATACATTTATTTGGCATTGCTTTTATTTTCTTCTTCGTCGGCTTAATATTCAGTCTGTCGGTCGGTATTCCACGCTGGCTAAAAGCATTGGTGATCGCCCTTCCCTTCGCTTTTTTAGTTATCGATGTCTTGTCTTGGTGGCTAACTAAATGGCATCCAGGCTTTGCCTGGTTAACCATTATTGGCGGCGCAGGTTACACACTGGCTTCTACCTTTATGTGGGTGACCTCAATATATCAAATGTGGTTTATGCCAAGGAGCCCTAGCCAAAACTATGTTAACGAATGGCAGCACGATTAAGCAGACTAAATACCCTATTTGTACTCGGGCAGTATCTGGTGCTACAGTGACTAAAGCTAAACGACTTCTATAGCTTAAAGTGTTGGTTAGCTGGATATTTTTTATCCAAAAAAAAATGAGTGGACGTGTTAAATGAGGAGGCGTAGTTTCAAATGTATACAAGAAATTTCGTAGTGTGGTTGTTTGCAGTAGCATTATTTTCGCTGAGTAATAACGCACTTGCATTTGGCGATAGTCTTGCTGATATTCATACAGATATTATGCAGCGTTATGATATTGAGCACATTAACAATAATCGATTTAACCAGCTACCATCGCAAGACATTGTTGTCTTTGATGTACGTAAGTCAAGCGAATTTCATGTAAGCCATATTACAAACGCTATTCGAGTTAATCCAACGATAAAACCAGCAGAATTTATGGCTCAATTTGGCGAAAAACTCGAGGGCAAAACGGCTATCTTTTACTGCTCGGTTGGCAGAAGATCATCGGCCTTATTATCAAAAATCAATCACTTGCTACCTGACTCTGGTGTCATTAATGCCTATAATTTGGAAGGTGGGCTATTTAGACGACATAACGAGAACAATGATTTAGTCAGAGACAGTGAATCTACCCGTCAAATTCACCCCTATAACTACTATTGGGGACGGCTCATTGAAGACCGAAAATCTATACAATACAGCGTAGACAAATATTGAGCAATATATCAATGTCCAACTCTTGGTTTGAAGAATGCTTTTTATCTGAGCCGCCCAATTCACCAGGTTGGTCGTTAATTCATAAAAAAGCCAAAATAAAGACCATACCAAAAAATTCCATTTTGTTTACGCAAGGTTCTGATTGCCAAAATTTCGTTATCATTGTTTCAGGCAATGTCAGAGTTCAGTACCAAGATAGTAATGGAAATGAGATCGTTCTTTATCGACTCTGCCCTGCAGAAGTGTGTAATACGACCACCCTCTGCCTGCTTGCTGACAATAATTACCCCGCTGCAGGCTATACCGAATCTGAAGTCAGGCTCGCTGTGGTGAATAGACAAGATTTTCTCCAAGCGCTTGAAGATAGTGAGTTTAGGGAATATATATTTTCACAAATCGCTCGTCGCTCGCTTGAGCTGATTTCATTGGTTGATGAAGTGACCTTTTTAACGCTTGAAGAGCGTCTCGTCAGGTATCTCATCAATAATGGGCCCACTATCAATACAACACATAAACACATTGCTGCACAACTAGGCACAGCTCGGGAAGTGGTTTCACGTTATCTACGTCGTCTTGCCAATAATGGATATATTAAAACGAGCCGCACAGGTATCGCCGTGGTTAACAACACGGCGCTTGAAGCCATGACAGAGTGACTTAGGTTACTGAAACCCTATGCATAATAGGGTTTAATACAGCCTCTATATTCAACCAAATAATAGAGAAGCCTGATGAAAACACTTTCAAGTACTATTTTTACACTCACGATATTGCTTATTGCCACCCCGCTCTATGCGGACAAACAAGCCTCTATTGTGGCAGCTGAATTATCAACAATAGCCAATCATTTAGCCCATCGTCCTCATGCTGCTATTGATTTTCGTGACGTAAGCGGCGAGTTTTGTTTTGATGTCGATATGAAAAAAGGCGGGCATATGACTCACTATGCGGTTGATCCGGAATCAACTGAAGAAGATGTTATAGACTTTGTTAATGCCAAACAATTAGTTGATAGCGGGATGGATGTTGCAAGCTTGCCCGCCTTCCCAGGACAGCTCGGTACTATGGAGCAAAACACATGGTATTACCTCGCTCCAGGAAAACTAGACCCACATCACGGTGTGAAATGGGATTTCCCAGTAATGCTTCGTGCGTCTAATTTATAATAGTAATACAAATTTTGGCCATTAATCAGAGAATGCAGCGGAGGCAGTTAATCCATAGTAGCTGACGCGCTGTTTGCACTTAGTTCGGTTGAAGCGTTAACAAGTCACTTTTTGACAGAGATGCCATAAAATTAATCACTACGTGCCCCCACGCTTTCGCGGAGCCTGCCCCGTGCTTGGCACGGGGGGCAGGCTCTAAGGGTGCCAGGTAGCGGCGCTAACATTTTTATTACTTTAGGAGCACAACATGAAAAATATTGGCTCAGCAGATAAATCCATACGTATTATTCTGGC
>CAYUKF010000194.1:0-3484 GCA_964445215.1 uncultured Thiotrichales bacterium | reverse complement strand
ACTATGAATGGGGATAGGAATAAATAATATTGCCGCAATTAACACGCCTAGCCCCACTATCATACCGCGCATCATGGCGGCAATCGTATAAGCCAGATACAGTTCAATATGGGATAACGGTGGTAATAGAATAAAAATAATATTGCCTGTTATTTTGGCTTGGGTGAGGCTGGATGAGCTGTTGGCGAAGGCATTTTGCAATACGGCCATTATGACTAGGCCAGGGATAAGGAAAACGACATAGGGGATATTGTCAAAGACACGGCCTAGGCCACGAGAACCTAATGCCTGGCTAAAGACGACAAGGTAAAGCAGCGTGGTGACTATGGGCGCAAAAATAGTTTGAAAAGCGACTTTCCAAAAGCGCAATAATTCTTTTTTTAACAGTGTTTTGAAACCGATGATATTCAAGATTTTGGCTTAGGGGGTGTTAACAATCATTTTAATAGTCCTGCCAGTGCGCATTTTGCATCCAGCAAGGCGGAGCGAGCGCGGCGTGGTTGGCCCACATAAGCGAGCGACAACGCCCGGCTCGCCGGGTGAAAAATGCGCACTGGCCCTTCGGGTTGCACCTTCAATGGCGTCATGCTGCGTTGTTCGTCGTTCATTTAGCACCACTAAACTTCTCTCCTCTCGCCTTGCACCCCAAGGGCACTTCCTGCGGGGCGCCTGGCGTCATTGAAGGTGCAACAGGGCTATTAAAATGATTGTTAACACCCCCTAGTGAGTGATAAAAATACATCCTCAAGGTCGGCGTGCTCGGTATGGATATCGACGATTTCAACCTTTGCGGCACGTAAATTATCAATAATATCGAGAGCCGAATAGTGCGAGCGATCAAATTCAAATACCAGCCACATGTCTTTGGAATCTTCAGTGTCATTACTGCTATCGACAAGTAAGGCTTGTAATGTATCAGGTAGCACAGTGTTATTATCTGCGATAGTGACGCGTAACCGTGACATCGCAGCAATGCCACTGGCGATTAAATTAGCCGTCGTGTCTAAAGCGATCAACTCACCGTGGTTGATGATGCCGATACGCTGGCATAAAGATTCTGCTTCTTCCAGATAGTGCGTTGTTAATATGATGGTATGGCCTTCGCTATGCAAGCGTTTAATAAATTTCCACAACGAACGCCGCAACTCAACATCGACACCAGCGGTTGGTTCATCGAGGACGATGACCGATGGTTTGTGCGCCAAGGCTTGCGCCACTAATACACGTCGTTTCATGCCGCCTGATAAGGCGCGCATATTAGTATCAGCTTTATCAGCTAGCATCAGTGTATCGATAATCTCATCTATCCAGTCATAGCCTTCTTTACCAACGCCGTAATAACCCGCTTGAATGCGAATCGACTCGCGTACGGTGAGAAAGGGGTCAAAGACCAGCTCTTGTGGCACGATGCCAAGGTGTTTACGTGCGGCTCGAAAATCAGTATTTACATCATGCCCCATCACCGAGATGCTGCCGCTGTCAGCGTTAGTCAAGCCAGCGATGATATTAATGAGTGTTGATTTGCCCGCGCCATTTGGCCCAAGCAGGCCAAAGAATTCGCCGCGTTTTACACAGAGTTCGATACCATTAAGTGCTTTGACGCCAGGGAATTGTTTATGAACTGCATTGACGTTAAGAGCCGTCATGATCGCTGTATCTCTAATTGTTAAACACCTTGCTCTGTAATAAGTCGACGGTAAAGCGCACGCCAAAGCCAGTGGTTGCAGTGGCGATATGAGCAAGACCGCCTTTGTTATTGCCGGCCGCTAAATCAATGTGAAGCCAAGGCACACTTTTATCAACGAATCGATTTAGAAAGCGCGCTGCAAGAATATGATCTGGCCCACCACCTACAGTACATTGTTTAATATCAGCAATCTTGCTGTTAAGTGCTGCGTCAAAATCTTTGTCTTGCGGAAACGGCCAAACGCGTTCGCCCGATTTTTTGCCAGCAGCAATGACATCACTATGAAATTCTTCTCTGTTAGTAAAGGCGCCTGAATAAGTGGTGCCTAGTGCGGCCACACAAGAACCTGTTAGCGTCGCATAGTCGATCATTAAATCCGGTTTGGCCTTGCTGGCAATCGCCAAGGTATCGGCTAACACCATACGCCCCTCGGCATCGGTATGAACAATTTCAATTGTTGTGCCATTACTGGCAGTGATAACATCGTTAGGACGATAACCGAGCGGACCAATATCGTTAACGGCGAGCGCCAGATAGCAATCAATGGCGTAATCGACTTTTAGGCGGCTTAGCGCAATCAATGTGCCCAGTGCGACGGCGCTGCCGGCCATGTCCTCGTGCATACCATACATAAACTTGGCGGGTTTGAGGTTGATACCGCCAGTGTCATAGCACAGGCCTTTGCCAACCAAGGCCAAGGTTTTCTTCGGCCGTCGGCTGGGCTGGTAACGTAAATGCACTAAACCGCCAGAGGGTTTCTCGCTTGCCGCCAGCACAGCGACAAAGGCGCCGGCTTTTTTTTGTTCCAACTGGGCTTTGCCATAAAACTTATGTTGCCAGCCAAATTGTGTAGCAAGCTTACGAATACGTTTACGGTATTCACCAGGGGTCAACACATTAGGCGGTAATTGCGTCAGATCACGTGCGACATTGGTGCCTTCAGCCGTGGCCACAGTTTGTTTGGTGTCAACACGTTTTTTAAGCCCGTAGAAATTCAAGCGTTTCACCAGTTTTCGGTCTTTTTTTCCGCTTTTAAATGATGTTATAGGCCAATTCGCTGCATATAGCGCCGATATTAATGCATCAACTAACGGTTTATGTGTTGCAACAGGCAACTTTTGCAGTTGAATACTGACGGTTTCACTGCCTTGGGCGGTGGCTTGCTGAGCGATTTTGCGGGCTAAACTCAGGGTTTCAAAGGTGCTGAGATCGGCTTTGATGCGCCAGAATGAGACCCGAGTGCCTTTGTCATTAGGCAGGTCAGTGGTAAACGGTTTGGTTACCGCATGACGTTTTTGCGCACGACGAAAACGCTCGTTAAGTATCTTTTTGTGTGGAAAACGTCCCCAATCAGTCGGGTTGTCGCTATCACTAACAAGAAAGACCAGTGTGTCGAGCACATCAGCTTGTTCATTGCTGATGGTGCTTAAGTATTGTTTTAATTGAATTTTCATAGTTTGAGGGGCGTTTTTACCTTGACCTGGTGGGTTAAAAAACAGATCATAGCGCGCTTACTGCCATTACAAAAGAAACCTAATTAAATGTTAAGCACCGATGATAAAAAACGGCTGCTGCAAGAGATGCTTTTTGCTCGCCGTTTTGAAGAGGCCTGCTATCAAGGTGCACAAGAGCGCAAAATTGGCGGCTTTGTCCATCTCTATCCAGGCCAGGAGGCCTGTGCGCACGGCGTTTTAGAAGCAGCACGCCCTGGTCGTGATTACGCGATCACTGGATATCGCGATCATATTCACGCTATTAAATGTGGTGCTGACCCGAAAGAGGTAATGGCTGAGTTGT
>CAYUKF010000193.1:2183-3504 GCA_964445215.1 uncultured Thiotrichales bacterium | reverse complement strand
ACAGCCCCCTCCAGTGTGGATGGATATCCCGTATCAGTGTGATCACCGGCCAGCCATAGATTAGGCAGTGCCGTTTTGTTTTTTGGGCGATATTCATTGACCCCAGCCTCGCACAGAAACGTTGCCCGTTTTTCGCGCACGACTGACACGTGCAGTGGCTCGGGCCAATGCGGAAACAGAGCAGCTATTTCCGCAACGGCTTTTTGTGCCAATGCCTCTTTGCTTAATTCCATATGTGATCCTGGCCCACTGATGATGCCAGCAATGATGCCAGCTTGATCACTGCTGCTGCGATCTACCAGCCATTGCAGTTGGCCACCGCTAATGCCCAGCATATCCTGTCCCAGACTAACGTGTTTTGGATAGTGCAGATAAATCGTGGTAATCGGAGAAGTTTTAAAATGCCCAAGTTGTTTGTGCAAAGGTGTCAGTGCAGCAATATTTTCTATTAAACGAAGACATTGTTTCGGCGGCACGGCCAAGACGACATGCTGCGCTTTAATAGAGCACTTGTTTGTGTGTACGATAAAATCAGTCTCGGTAGTTTGTCCAGTGGTTGACTCAACAGTCTCGACACGCTGTCCAGTCATCAATGTGGTGCCATTTTTATCAAGATAATGTTGGGCGGGTTGGGGGAATAATAGGCCAATATTATGCCGCGCAAAAAGGAAATCAGAATAGTCACGTTGCAGTGTAAAACTGTCTTTTAATACCCGCAGGAATACCTCACTTGAGGCGATATCAATGGGTGTATTGAGCATAGCAAGGCATAATGGTTGCCAGAATTGCTGGATGATTTTTTCAGTTTGGCCGTTTTGTGCTAGCCATGCTAATAGACTTTTATCTTGGTCGATAGAGAAATTACAGCGATTCAAAATAAGACATAGTTTTATGATTGCCGTTTTTTCTTTGATGCTAAACCCTTTAGCACTGAGTAGACCTAACAGGAAATTCAACGGTGCGGTAATACGGGGCAGTGATAAGCGAAACCCGGGAAGCCTATGAGTACGACACTGTAACAGTGTCGGCTGACGATCAAATAAGTCAGACTCTTGCTGTCCCATTAATTTCAGTAGCCGCAGTGTTTCGCTGTAAGCACCAATCAATAAATGCTGGCCGTTATCAATTTCCATATCATCGATAGTGATGGTACGGCCACGACCACCTAATTGTTGATTGCTCTCGATCAGCGTGACCGGTATTTTATGCTGGCTTAACTCAATGGCTGTACTTAGCCCGGCCCAGCCACCGCCGACAATAACGACAGGTGCTGCTGTACTCATTATTTATTTTTTAAAAGGCGCTGCCTTTTTTTCTCTGT
>CAYUKF010000193.1:0-2083 GCA_964445215.1 uncultured Thiotrichales bacterium | reverse complement strand
AAGTGTTGCAATGCGCTTAGTAGCGCCTTGCTGGCAGGGTGGCGTGGCTCTTTGTTGAAAAGTCGCGATATTTCTTCACGCCACCATTGTAATTTAGTGCGGGCAATGCTTTCTTCAGTGCATTCGTCAACGATGTCATCGACTTCACGACAAAATGCATAGAGTGCGGTCATTGCCTGCTTTTGTTTGGGGTCGAGAAACAAAAAGCTGTAAGAGAAACTCGAGCCGCTAGCAGCCGTTTTTTCCTGGCAGTATTTATCAGGGTCCATAAAGTGATTCGGTTTATGTGATGTTAACAGCTTACGTGAAGATAGCGCGGCTTGCTATGACTAACCAATCATACCAGCGTAGCCGAGGTTGGCTGAAAATATCGTTGCGTTGTCGTAGTGCTTTGATCACTTGCAGGCCAGCAGATACAGTGATCCTGATCTCAAGACCTAAACGGCCAGGCAGTACTCGGCCCAGAGGCTTGCCTGTAATCAGCATACTATGGGCTCTATCGATTTGGTGATTAACCAGCTGCGTCAATTGCTGAGAATTTTGGCCTTGAGCGATGTCTAGCTCGCTGACTGAAAAATCTCGCAGCTCATCCTGTGGAATATAAAGTCGCTGTTTATCTTGATAATCAATATTGATATCTTGTAAAAAATTGATTAATTGCAAAGCGCTGCAAATGGCATCGGAATAGAGTAGGTTTTGGTTGCTGGCGTGACCGCTTAATTGCAGTATCATGCGACCCACCGGGTTGGCCGAATAGCGACAATATTGCAGTAGCTGTGTCGCTGTTTGGTAACGTTTGGTGGTCACATCAGAGCGAAATGCAATGAGTAAGTCTTGTAGCGATTGTACGAGTAAGGGATCATTTTTAATGACATCGGCAAGCGCGATAAACACCGGGTCTTCATTTGGTTCTTCGTCAGCTGCATTTAATAAAAGCTGCTCATAATCATTTAACTGTGATAGGCGCGTTTCTGGTGGAGCATCACCTTCGTCGGCAAAATCATCTGCTGTACGCGCAAAGGCGTAGATGACACTGACCGGTTTTCGCAAAGCCTTAGGCAGTAGGCGCGAGGCAACGGGGAAATTTTCATAATGTTCGTACGCCATTTTCTGGCAAAAGATGTAAGCTTGAGAAATTTTTAAAGAATCAGACATGTATAGGGGTCTTTGAATAGGCTAAGCTAAAGAATGGCGCAGCGGAGCCGAGTTAAAAATAGCCGGATTTGTTTCGGCGATTGTTTTGTTGAACGTTATCATAGCGGGAGTAGGCTTACTTGAGTAATTTGCCTAGGGTACTGGTTGTTGGCGGTGCTGGTTACATTGGCTCACATATGGTGAAGGACCTGGATAAAAAGGGTACAGTTATTACTGTGCTTGATAATCTCAGTACGGGACACCGAGACTTAGTGACTGCTGGTGAGTTTATTGAAGGTGATTTGGGTGATCAAGCGCTGTTAGATACCGTCTTTGCCAGTCGCGATATTGATGTGGTCATGCATTTTGCCGCCTCATCGTTGGTGGGCGAGTCAGTGATTGACCCGCTGAAATACTATACTAATAATGTATCGCGCACAGCCAACTTGCTGTCAGCGATGCAGCGCCATGAAATAAAGCATTTTATTTTTTCATCGACAGCCGCCGTTTATGGCGAGCCTGATGAATTGCCGATTACCGAGCAGACAACAACAAATCCGACCAATCCTTATGGTGCGACAAAGCTCGCTGTTGAGCGTATGTTGCGTGATTGTGATGCTGGTTTTGGTCTAAAATCAATTTGTTTGCGTTATTTTAATGCCTGTGGTGCTGATGATTCGGCGACCATTGGCGAGCGGCACGAGCCAGAAACCCATTTGATACCCTTGGTACTACAGGTTGCCGCTGGCTTACGTGAGCACATCAGCATTTTTGGCAATGATTATGAGACGGAGGATGGCACTTGCCTGAGAGATTATATTCATGTTAATGACTTGGCGCAGGCACATTACCAGGCCATGATAAAATTATTAGAGGGTGGTGAAAGCAATCTCTATAATCTTGGTAATAGCACGGGTTTTTCGGTGCGTCAGGTGATAGACCAGGTACG
>CAYUKF010000192.1:0-3518 GCA_964445215.1 uncultured Thiotrichales bacterium | reverse complement strand
CACCAGGCCGTATTACCTTGGCGCCACGCTTTATTGGCAGACCCCCACGTATGATTATCGTGGCCGCGTTACTGAAACCACGGCTGCCGATGGCACCCGCACCACCACCGCCTACGCCGGTTTAACCACCACCATTACCATTGATGCGAACGACCAGCGCCAACAGCAAATCAAAGTCACCGATAGCCTGGATCAACTGATCAGCGTCACCGACAATAATAATAAAACACTACGCTATTTCTATGACCCCATAGGCAACCTGATACGCACCCAAGATAGCGAAGGCAATGCCACGACTATCGTCTACGACATCCGCGGTCGCAAGATCGCCATGAACGACCCCGATATGGGCGCCTGGACTTACGAATATAACGCCATTGACGAACTCATCGCGCAGACCGATGCCAAAGGCGTCCGTATTAGCATGCAATACGACGACCTGGGCAGACTCATCAAGCGCACCGAGCCAGAAGGGATCAGTCAATGGCACCACGACACCGCGCCAGGCAAAGGCACAGGCAAACTGCATCGCATTACCCGCAGCGCCGACAATTACGAGCAAAGCCATCACTATGATGATTTGGGCAGAGTCACGCAAACCGCCACCCGCATTATCGACGGCAGCTTTAACGATACCTATACCATCACCCGTGCCTACGATGCGCTGAGCCGCCCCGATAGGCTGATCTATCCCAGTGGTTTTGCCACCCGTAATGTCTATGACAGCAATGGCTTTCTCAGCCACGTGCGTGATGCCGCCACCAATGACGATTATTGGCAACTCAAAGCGCTTAATGCAGCAGGCCAGGTGACCAGTGAGAAACTGGGTAATGGCTTAACCACCAATAACAGCTTCCGCGACGATAATGGTTATCTGACTGCGATTACAACGGGTAGCGATATCCAGAACCTAAGCTATAGCTACGACAACCTCAGTAACCTCACCTCACGTGGCGATGGCCTTCAAAACGTCAATGAAACATTTACCTATGATGGTTTAAGTCGGCTCAAGACCATGACCTCAAATCACTATGGCAATAAAGCTTATGGTTATGACGCCCTGGGCAACATCAAGTCCAAATCAGACTTTGGCGATGATTACCTCTATGGCGAAAATGGCGCAGGGCCGCATGCTGTCACCAGCGTTAAGTTGGCGGGCGCCACCGTTGCCAACTATGCCTACGACGCCAACGGCAACATGACCAGCGGCAATGGCCGCAACATCAGCTACACCTCCTTTAACAAACCAAAACGCATAGACAAAGGCGCCAGCTATGCTGATTTCACTTACAGCCCAGAGCGCAACCGAATCTATAAAGCCAGCTCGACCGGCACCACCGTCTACCTAAACCCGGATTCAGGCGCTGGTGCACATTATGAAAAAGAGCTAAAAGGCGGCATAACCAGCCAGCGCCACTTCATCTACGGTGGCAACGGTCTGGCCATGATCTACACCCTGCGCAGCAATCTAAGCCAGGCTATACGCTACACGCATAAAGACCACCTAGGCTCTATCGATACTATTACCAATGAAACAGGTATCGTCGTCGAGCGCATGAGCTATGATGCCTTTGGTAAAAAGCGCGTGCCGATTTGTGCAGTCAATGATCCGGTTTGTGTCACCGTGTCTGAAATCACCAACCGCGGCTTCACCGGCCATGAAACCATCGACGAAGTGGGTCTTATTCATATGAACGGAAGAGTCTACGATGCTGACCTGGGTCGTTTCTTGTCCGCCGACCCCAACATGCAATTTGCCGACAATATGCAAAACTATAACCGTTACAGTTATGTGCATAATAACCCCTTGAGTTTGACTGACCCGAGTGGCTATTTTTTAAGTGGACTGAAGAGTTTTTTCAAGAAATTCGGGAAAGTCATATTACTGGTTGCCATTGGTATCGCGTCGGCTGCAACAGGGGGTGCTGTAGCGATATTTTTATCTGGTTTTTTCAGTGGCTTAATTGCCAGCGGCGGAGATATTCAAGCAGGCTTGATCGGCGGATTCACTGCTCTGGCGTTTAAAGGGATCGGTGACAAATATGGAGAAGCAGCCAAGCTCTTTGACACCGTGCACAGAACCAAGATTGTACTACATGGTGTGGTGGGCGGTATTAGCTCAAAACTGCAAGGGGGCAACTTTGCCAGAGGCTTTGCCAGCGCGGGTGCGGCACAAACCGCTGCGCCGGCTGTAGATCAGCTTGAATTCAACTCAGAAGCGCTGGACGACACCTTGGGTAAAGGGGCGAGAGTTGCGACGGCGGCGGCAATTGGTGGAACGGTCAGTGAGCTCGGTGGTGGCAAGTTTGCCAATGGGGCGGTGACCGGGGCGTTTTCTCGGTTGTATAATGAGGAGGCGAATCATGGGGCCTTGAAAAGGCAACTAGACTGTAAAGGCCTATGTCATGGTAATGACGTAAGTGGCAGGCCTGCTTCCGACCCTGCACGAGACAGGGCATTGGCCAATGCTACTTTGTCAGGTGTTGGAGCAGGAATAGCTGGAGCCGGGTGTGTCTCAAGTGGAACGACTTGTGGTTTTGCCATTGTTTTGACAGCAGATGCATTGAGACAATTTAATGCTGCGGTAACCGGTACTGATCCGATAGTGCGTATTGCAAGAGCCAACGGAGTTTCTGATACTAATGCACAAGGGATCGCTACCGCTGCCAATGTGTCCATTGGGGTGTTATCGGTTTCTAAGGTTATACAGGGGATCGCGGCTAGGTCGGCGCAGACTTTTTCGGCTGGCACCGCCGCAACAACGGCAATAGATATTCCCTCGACAGCAAATACTCTCAGGCAATTCTCTTCTGTAGTTCAGGGAAATTCCCCATAATGAAGTTGATCTCTAAATTCTGGTTTGTCATGCTGTTCCTGGTGTGGGTGCCGTGGATTTATTATATATTGACTCTTGATATGTCGAAAATAGATGAATCGTTGATCTTTACCCGCATGGGTTTGGTTAGCTCAGCGCAATGCTATCGGTCTCGTACTAGCACAGGTGTTGACTTTAAAGTCAGATACGATGATTCTGCCTCCGTTAAAAAGGATTTCATTATTTTACCGTTCTCATGCGATGCAGATCTTCTCGATTTATTTATCAACAAGAGAATAGAAATAACGGGCTATAAAAACAGTTATCTTGGCCTGATTGCCGATGGCACGGTGATACTGCCGCTTCGAGAGGCCATTGACAGTCGTAATAATGATAAATTTAGTATTATTTACTTTCCCCTTTCTGTAACTATTATTTCCTTTTTAGCTATCCTAGCCAAATTTTATCATTCGACAAAAAGGCGACAAAAAGTAACGAGAAAAGGGATCGGTGACAAAAGCTACTGATTCTCAGTTATATGAAGTAAGCTAAGCGCTCTTTGGCGCGGACTACGTCTATGGTAGCCAAGGGGATAATACCAAAAATAGTATAGGGGTCGAGTCTATTGATAATAGAGCCAATTTAAAGGGGTCAGATACTGTCTTAAAAAGCAAGTCCAATGAGCATTAATTTTGATAATTAA
>CAYUKF010000191.1:0-3518 GCA_964445215.1 uncultured Thiotrichales bacterium | reverse complement strand
CGTGGCTCAGCCATTTGCTCATACACTTTGCGTAAGGCGGGTGCCATTTTGTTAACCAGGGTGCCAGCAACAATCATTACGTCTGATTGCCGTGGGCTAGGACGAAACAACACACCAAAACGATCAAGGTCATAACGTGATGCACCGGCATGCATCATTTCAACCGCGCAGCATGCCAAACCAAAGGTCATTGGCCAAAGTGAACCGGTGCGCGCCCAATTAATCACTTTGTCAGCGGTGGTGGTGACAATGCTTTTTTCAAAAACGCCTTCTATTCCCATTGCAGCGCGCCTTTTTTCCACTCATAGATAAAGCCTACAACGAGGATGGCGAGAAACACCATCATTGCAGCGAAACCAAACCAACCAATTTGGTCTAACACTATCGCCCACGGAAACAGGAAGGCGATTTCAAGATCAAAAATAATAAACAGGATGGCAACGAGGTAATAGCGCACATCAAATTTCATGCGTGAATCTTCGAAAGCCTCAAAGCCACATTCGTAGGGAGAGTTCTTTTTTGGGTCAGGACGATGCGGTGCCAACACAAAACCAGCGATCAAAGGGCCAACACCGAACACTAGACCCATGAAGATAAACACCAAAATTGGCAGGTAGTTATCAAGCATGCGCGGAGTCTACGGCCAGAGCCGTCCTAGTGTCAACGAGGCTAATTTTTTTATAATTATAAATCATAAACTTATGCCCATAATAATGGTGCCGATGGCCGGAGTCGAACCGGCACAGCTTGCGCCACTGCCCCCTCAAGACAGCGTGTCTACCAATTCCACCACATCGGCTAAACAATAAACCGCTGCCCCAACAAGAGCGCACGATCACTATACTACTTAACGACTAGTTCGCGCCTTGCTCTGTGACATCACCAATCTCTTCAGGTAACAAGGGCACATCTGCCGGTAGATGTAATTCCTCAGAAACTTGGTCTTGAGAGATATTGGCATCAGTAGAAACATCGTCAATACGGGTATCAGCACTGCCTTTCGTAACGCTATTCGAACTCGTCGCCTGGCCAACCGTCAAATAGGCCAATGTCAGCGAGGTCACAAAAAATACGGTCGCCAAAATGGCAGTGGCACGCGTTAGAAATGAGCCTGAGCCTTGACTACCAAAAACAGTTTGTGATGCACCGCTACCAAATGCAGCGCCGGCATCAGCACCTTTACCATGCTGCAACAAAACCAACGCAACAAGGGCAATCGCAACCATGACATGAATGAGCAATAAAATTGTTTGCATAACGTTTAATTAAATACCTAAAATACCCGGGGCTATGCGCTGGCAGCGCGACAAATGGCTAAAAATGACTGCGCATCCAGCGAGGCACCACCGATGAGACCACCATCAATATCCGTCTGCGAGAATAGCTCTGCTGCATTACCCTCTTTGACACTGCCACCATAGAGTATTTGCACTGCCGCTGCGACATCGGCATTTTTTTCCGCAATACGCTGCCGAATAAACGCATGTACTGCTTGCGCTTGGTCAGGCGTTGCTGTCATGCCTGTACCAATTGCCCAAACAGGCTCGTAGGCAAGCACTGCACTACGCAGACCTTCAATACCGTTTGGTAGTGTGAGTATAGCATCGAGCTGACGTGCAATGACGCTTTCGGTCTGGTTTTGCTGGCGCTCTTCAAGTGATTCTCCCAGACAAAATATTGGAGTTAAGCCACATTCCAGTGCGACTGTAAATTTTCTGGCAAGCAATTCATCAGTCTCACCATATAGAGCACGGCGTTCAGAATGACCAATGATGACATACTGACAACCAACATCTTTGAGCATATCACCAGCAATTTCACCGGTATAAGCACCAGGCTGCTGATCACTAAAGTTTTGAGCACCTACAGCGATACGGCTATCACTTAGCATGCTTTGCACATCAGCCAAATAGACGAAACTCGGACATACCACTACTTTCGCAGCAGTGGCCGCATCAATACCTTGTTTAAGGCTCGTGATCAGCTCACGTGCGCTGGCGCGTGACCCATTCATCTTCCAGTTACCCGCTACAAACGGCTGTCGCATTGAGATGCGCTCCATAGCTCAAAAATAGCCGTGCATCTTAGCGAGACGGCTGCAATAAAGCAATTTGTAATGGCAATCATGAGAGCCTTTGCACAAAGCAAGTGGCAGAAAAATACGGCATGCGCGCTGGGCTGAGGCTTCAAGCACCGCCAATATGCCTGTCTTAGCAAGTTTTCACCAACCGTAGGGCGAAGCGACGCAGAAACTGGATACAAGCATAAGATACAAGTTCATAGATAGGTCAGAGGCGCCTTAAACAGAGTCTGAAATGGTGCCAGCAATCTGCTTGGCAAGACGCCCAACCTGAGCTTCGTCTACGCCTTCTACCATGACACGCACTACTGGCTCAGTGCCAGATGGCCGTAATAGCACGCGCCCCTTATCACCTAACTCAGCCTTAGCTGCAACCACCACTTGACGTGTTGCCTCACATTGCACCACGCTAGCATCTGCTTTAACGTTAATCATTACCTGAGGGTATTTGCTGATTTGCGAGGTAATATGGCTCAAGCTACACGACATCCCTGATAACGCCGCCAGCACTTGCAGGGCAGCAATAATGCCATCACCGGTCGAAGTTCTATCCAAACAAATAATGTGCCCTGAGGTTTCACCGCCCAGCACTAAACCTGATTTTTTCATATTTTCGAGAACATGGCGATCACCTACCTGCGCGCGCACTAAGCTAATATCATGCTGCGCTAAGGCTTTTTCAAAGCCAAGATTACTCATCAAAGTGCCGACTACCACTTTGTCACGACCCAGCCCTTTACCCTGTAAACGGTGGCGAGCGATCACATAAAGTAAATCATCACCGTCCAATATATTGCCTAAATGATCGACCATCATCACGCGGTCGCCATCACCATCAAAAGCAATGCCTAGATCAGCACCCTGCCCTAAAACAGCAGCTCTGAGTGCTTGCGGGTGTAGTGCACCACAAGCCTCATTTATATTAAACCCATTGGGGCTCACACCAATCTCGGTAACTTGTGCGCCCAGCTCACGGAAAACGCTGCTCGCCACATGATAGGTGGCACCGTTAGCACAATCGACAACGAGTTTGGTACCCACTAAATCGAGATTACGTGGCACGGTACTTTTACAATATTCGATATAACGGCCCGCAGCATCTTCTACACGTTGTGCTTTGCCGAGTTTCGACGATTCAACTGTGTCCAGTTGCTTAGCTAATTCTGCCTCAATCGCAAGCTCAATCTCATCGTTCAGCTTGCTACCATCGGCAGAAAAAAATTTAATACCATTATCATAATAAGGGTTATGCGAGGCACTGATAACAATGCCTGCCTGCGCATGCAAGGTGTGCGTGAGATAGGCCACTGCCGGTGTTGGCATCGGCCCGCTGAGCAACACATCGACACCCGCTGCCGACAAGCCAGCTTGCAAAGACGATTCAAACATATAGCCTGATACACGGGTGTCTTTACCGATAAGTATTTTACTTTTACCC
>CAYUKF010000190.1:0-3535 GCA_964445215.1 uncultured Thiotrichales bacterium | reverse complement strand
CCCCCGTGTCAAGCACGGAGCCTGCTCCGTGCTTGACACGGGGGGCGGCTATTTGCTAATTTCCCCCTCCATAACCAATCTTTAAAGGGCTCTACGGCAACTATAGTTGATTATTTTCAGCTCCATCTCTCGCTAACGCTCACAATTACGCACAATTACGAAAAAAATAATCAGCGTTGCCTATCGGCGACTACTCGCCCTCGCTTCGCTCTCCATGGCTCGCAGCGATTGTGAACTCCATCACAGCTAGCAATCGGTTTTAGAGACACAATCCTATTCATTTCACTCTACGGTGATTAACATGAATTTACGTTTATCAACAATGATTATTTTAGCGGCGATGGCTGTTAGTGCTTGCGGGGGTGGTAATGGCGGTAATAGCCCTTCATCATCAGATCGTGGTGGATCTGTAATCGATGTCAATGGCGATTCTGCTGGAGATAATGCAGAGACCCCCGTAGTCGATGTCAATGGCGATTCTGCCGGAGATAATACAGAGGCCCCGCAGTCCGTTATTTCTTTTTCTACAAGTAATGTTAACTTTGGTCGTATTGCAATGGGCGCTAGCACTGATAGGTCAATCACACTGACCAATACGGGCAACGCACCACTGGTCATTACTAATCTTTCAACAGCACAAAAGCAAAGTTTTACCCAAACAAATGATTGTAACGGTTTGTTACCAAGCGGTCAGAACTGCGCCGTGAACATTACCTTTTCCCCGGTTGGATTAGGCAGTAGGAGTGATTTTCTCTCCGTCAGTGGTGCTGGGGCAGAAAAGCGAAGAGTCGACTTGGTGGGAGTGGGCGATAGAGCGGCGTCGCCGGCAAATCGCGTTTTGGACGTTGATTTTCAGCGCCTGAGTCGAGGTGCATATCGAGAAGCAGACTTACGATCAGATTTTAACGTAGGTGTAAACGGTTATAACGATACCGTTCATGGACCTAATGCTAACTCTATGGATATTATTTCAGACCCAGCGAATTCAGGCCGTGGTAATGTTTTACGTGTCTTGCACCGAGAAGGCAGAGGCGGCAATAGCGTTCGAGCCGGTGGTTTTCGGTTTCGTGCAGATTTTCCTGCCACAGAAGAATATTATTTTGCCTACGATGCTTACTTCCCCAATGGCTGGTTTCAACCGTTACAACACAAAATGCCTGCAATGATGAGCACTACCAACTTGCTTAATGCGTCGCATTTGCATAATGTGACGCCGCACGAAACGACAATACCGGGGTTCAATACTCGAATGCAAACTTTTTCAAATGCTGCATATGGTCGCGGTGATGGGAGCTTTTCCAGTATTGTTTATGACAAGGAGAGCGTGCAACAGCCTCGTTGGGCTAATTACATAAGTCCAACAGATACTGACTTCAGGACTCAAAGAGAAAACTTGGCCGGACAATATATTATGCCGCGTGGCCGCTGGGTTAAAATAGAACAGCGTGTAAAACTCAATACGGTCAATGTCAGAGACGGGCTTATGCAGATATGGATGGATGGGGAGCTAATTTATGATCAAACACATTTATGGTTGGCAGATACAAACTACCCAGGAAACTTGGTATCCAATGCCAACAGAAAGATCGATGGGGTTTTTATGTACAGCTATTATGGTCGCAACCCCTCTGATCCGAGGAATCGACCACCTGCTGATAATTACCACTATTATGATAACTTTATCGTGTCTGCTTCGCCGATCACACATTAGGCTCTGTTGATAATTGGCTTTAAGGAGGGGGATTATTAAGGGTAAACTCGTCATATTGCAGGTTCTACCCCAACAATAGTAATGCCCCGGCTCATGCATCACGGATGTGCTTTGTGCCGAAGCCAAAAAAATTATGTTGCAACAGCAGAGCAGGCAAAGGCTAGAATAGTGACTCGTTAAGAGGTCAGCTTCGAGGGAAAAAATCGGGCTCCCATAGCCCAAAAAAACAACTTGAGGATTAGCAATGATGACATGGACTGGCGTTTATACAAACATTGCTATCTCGCAGAGAATATCTTTTCGAGGCTTAAATACTTTTAAGAAATTGCAACAAGATACGATAAATTGAAACGAAATCATCAAGTCATACTGACTTAGACTGTGTGGCTTTATAGGGCTACCAATATGAATGATCAATACTTCTGTAGACAATATTTTTTGTACATCTAGCGCTATCGTAAAGGTATGGTGACACGAGACTTAATTATTCGGGTTTTTAATTTTCAAAGATATTAAAAATAAGGTGCGAAAATACTTAACCCATGCCTCACTTATCAGCTAAAACAGGAATGCATCCGCGCAATCAACCAGTAGCTTTAGGCTCCATATCAACACTCTCTCACAGCGCCCTCAACACTTGCCAGGGTGGTTGCTGCAATACACGTCGTGTTGCAACAAAACCCACTATACTGACCAGAACGACACCCGACACACAACCCCACAGCCAAACATAGGGGTTTATCACAACCGTCAGGTCAAACAAGGTTGATGCAATAACACTCGCTACAACCGTAGCAACCATTGAGGCGATCAAGCCGGCCATTAAACCCAAGCCAATAAATTCAGCCAGGTTGGCTTGATTAAGTTGACGCCGACTGGCACCCAGGGCACGCATTAAAGCACTGTGGCGTATACGCTGATCCAGAGTCGAATGTATCGCCGCGAACAATACGACGCAACCCGCGCACAGGGTAAAGATAAAGACATATTCAATAGCGCGTGTGACGCGATCAATAATCTGTTTAATTTGTAACACCAGGCTGCCTACGTCGATCAATGTGACATTAGGCAGCGTTGTCACGATGTCACGCACCAAACCATTGTTCTGTACTGCTGTAGACGGTGGTTGATAATAAGAAGAAATATATGTCGTTGGTTGATCTATCATCACGTCAGGAGAAAAAATCATATAAAAATTCACCTGAAAAGAATCCCATTCAACCTTGCGCAGATTAGCCACCTTCGCCTCAACCTCGACGCCAGCAATGTTGACGCGAATGCGGTCACCTATACTGGCGCCGATACGGCCAGCGAATTCCTGCTCTAAAGAAACCAGGCCTTTATCGTTGTCATTCCACCAGCGACCTTCGACGACGGGGCTGTGTTCAGGGACAGTCATTGCAAATGACAAGTTTAGGCTTCTCGAGGGACGACCTTGATCTTCATGGTCACCATCCACCGCAATCTCGCTGAGATCGATTGCATTAATCGCCACCAGGCGTCCTCGCACTGCCGGATGCAGCAATGGTCGCTCAAGATTATGTTGGTCAAATAAATCATACAGCTGTTGTTGTTGACCCGGCTGTAAATTGATTAAAAATTGATTCGGTGCTTTATCGGGCAGGCTCGCCTGCCATTGGACTAACAGATCATTACGTATCAAAGCAAATAATAGCAGCACCATTAAACCAATACCGCAAGCAGTTAACTGCATCGCGGTATCGCCACTGCGTTGCGTCATTGCACGCAAACCAAGGCGCCAACCATAACCACTCTTTAACGGTATCAACCGAAACAAACGAATCAACAAATGAGCCGAGACGT
>CAYUKF010000189.1:0-3575 GCA_964445215.1 uncultured Thiotrichales bacterium | reverse complement strand
CGGAAATAATATCTTGTAGATATTCCGCATCACCGAGGTCATCTTCGACCAATAATATATTTAATACTGGTGAGTTCATGTTAGGCAGGCTTCACGTGTTGATTACAGCAGGATGGTAGAATTGATGTGCGCATCCAGAAGCGTTCAATTTGCCGAATAGATTCTATAAAATTTTGTAGTCCAACCTCTTTCTTGACATAGGCATTTGCGCCTTCAGCGTATGAGTTGCAGATATCTGTCTTGTCTGGCGAGGTAGTGAGGATGATGACAGGGATGTGACAAATACTAGGGGTAGTTTTGATTTCGCGTAGAACCTTGCGACCGTCTTTCAGCGGCATATTAAGATCAAGCAAAATTAAATCGGGGCTCATTGCATTTTCATAGGGACTTTTTTTGTATAAATAGTCCATGACAACGTCACCATCATCTAGCGTGGATATGTCCAACTTTGAAACACACTCACTTAGAATGTCAATGAGCATATCCTGGTCACTCTTATCATCGTCAACGATTAATACATTAATTTTTGCCTGTTGCATTTCTTATCCTTTCACTGGAAGTTGCTACTCAAAACTGTCGAGTTACTAAGTGATTTATTAATTGTAAAAAAGAATGTGGCTCCCTTGCCGATGTCAGATTCGGCCCATATTTTTCCGTCATGCCGTTCAATGCAGGCCTTGCAGATTGCCAAGCCAATCCCTGTGCCATCATATTCATCATGCGTGTGCAGTCGCTTGAAGATAGAAAAGATACGTTCGGTTTGTTTATTGTCAAAGCCGATACCTTCATCACGTACCGAGAACGTCCATTCTTCTTCACATTCGATGACGGAAATATGTATGCGCGGTGGTTTATCGCCACAAAATTTGATGGCGTTACTGATAAGGTTCTGTAGGGTTTGCTCCAATTGCATTTTATTGCCACGAATCACTGGTAGTGAATCGTGTGTAATCTGTGCTTGGGATTGGTTAATAGATATCTCAATGTTTTCCAGTGTGGACTTAAGCACCCTGTTCATATCAAGAGGTCTAAATTTATCAGTTGACTGCGACGCGCGGGAATACAGCAGCAGGTCATTGATCAGGCGATCCATGCGCTGGGCACCATTAGTTATGTAGCCAATATACTTTCTGCCTTTTTCGTCGACCTTGTCTGCATAACGCTCGGCGAATAGCTCAGCGTAATTTGCAACCTTGCGCAGTGGTTCACGCAAGTCGTGTGAGGCGATATAGGCAAACTGTTCAAGTTCTTTGTTTGACTGTTCTAAATGATTCATTGCATTAACAGCATTCATATTCGCAGTTGCCAGCGCCATTTCGTTTTCTTTTGATGCTTTAAGCACCCTGCTAAGGGTCTCATTGGTAGCCCGTAGATATCGATGTGTGCGCATATCGTCTAGCACCAGACCGGCAAAGGGTATGGCATAGGCAATGATCTTCAGGAATTGGGCAATATTGAAGTGGTTGTCAAACAGTGCCGTGGAACCAAAAGCCATATGCACTTGAACAAGAACCTCTGGTATGGTGCTGATAATAAGGGCATGTGCGAAGATGCTTGGATTTTTTTTGTAGAATTTGGGGTAGATATACAGGCCTGCAAACAGGAACAGTAACAGTGGCACTATGTCCCAAGGCCTGGCGATGATGGATTCGGGGTATATCATTTGTGGCAATTGCGCATGAGTAGCGGAATAGTTAATGATTAGATAGCCGAGCAGAACAAAGGATAAACTGACGATAATAAAATAGTTTTTATTGGCTTTAAATTTGTTGGCGTCGATTAACAGGAACAATCCAACGCCAAGAATCATAATGACCACATGGAACCCTCGACTGATTGACCACGTGAAGGGAATTAGCTCACTGTTTTCAGCTGCTGTATTGATAAGGTGTGTTGTTGCCAGGGTATCAAAGGCATCCATGGAGCCAGCACATAGCAGGGCAAAACCAATGACAGGTGTCGTTATATTACCAGTGATACGGTAATGGGAAAATGCCAGTACGAAGATAAAAATTGCTATGCCAAAGGCGCTCCATTCAAGTAGCGCCTGGGTAAATTCCCCGTTCGCTCGGTAGGGCAGTGCATCGGCTGGGTGTGCCGCCGTTGCGTTTGCAAGATCTAGGGCTGATGAAGGTGAGCTGAAATCAATGCCCAGAGTGTTTAGTAGGGACGGCGATAAGCAAATTATTATGACGCCAAGCAGCATCCAATACGGGAGCTTTGTTGATTCGTTTTGTTGCGGCCGGGGGGTCTCTACGGTTGGCAGTGCGATTGCCGTTTCGGAAGCCAATACGGTTTCATTCGAGTTGTACATACAACATCTTCCTTGATGCGATGGTTTAGCCCTGCCAGCAGAGCTTGTTGGCCACATAAACCCCTATGTGGCGGATATTATTAAGCCAGATATATCAATCTAGATATGTGGAATAAACAAGAACCTCTCACTCTTCATGTGAGTGTCATGGCATGGTTATCGGCAAGCCGAGCTATTTCTTGATATTCGCGGCATTACGAAATTGTGGGTTTCTGCTATGCCAGACAAAGGCATTTCATTCGTCTAGTAGTGTAGGTAGGGCGCACTTCGTGTACCATATCTTGGCGTGAAAAACGTGACCTATAGCACTAGAAATACCCAGAGAGGGTGGCGATATCTAGTATAGAGAAAACGTAATAAGCTTTAAAAAATACGCATAAATAGCGGTATTTTAGGGTAGAAGTTAAAAGGCAATGAATGACGCCACTGATTGATTAAAATAAAGTTGCTGTACTATGAATATAGTAAATGATTGATAGGTGTACTAAAAATGTTTAATGCAATTGACAATGATTTTCTTGTGCCATTTGACGGCAATTTTTCAATAGCAAACAGTCTAACAAAAATAGAAGACATTGATTATGACAAAAAATCATATAAAAAATATTTGAGTCAATTAAATGATCGTATCGACGACGATCAAAAAATGTTGTATGCCCAGGATGAGTATGCCGTGTTGTTGGTATTTCAGGCGATGGATGCGGCGGGTAAAGACAGTACCATTCGCGCTGTAACGCGTGGTATCAACCCTGCGGGTTGTCAGGTGTTTAGTTTTAAGCAGCCATCAAAAGAAGAGCTGGAGCACGACTTTCTCTGGCGTACCGCCAAACGCATGCCTGAGCGGGGTCGTATTGGTGTTTTTAACCGCAGCTATTACGAAGAAGTATTGGTTGTGCGAGTGCACCCAGAGTATTTGCGTTATCAGCGCCTGCCGAATAGGGTCGAAGGTGGCGAGTTATGGCGCCAACGCTATGAGTCAATTCGCCAGCATGAGCATCATTTGGCAAGAAATGGCACGGTCATCATTAAATTTTGGCTCAATGTCTCTAAAGAAGAGCAAAAACAGCGGTTTCTAGCGCGTATTGATACTCCAGAAAAAAATTGGAAGTTTTCATCATCAGATATTGAAGAGCGGCAGCATTGGGATGACTATATGGCGGCTTATGAGGATGCGTTGAATGAGACTTCTCGACCCTGGGCGCCCTGGTATGCGATCCCTGCTGATGATAAACGTGTCATGCGTATTAAGGTGGCGGAAATT
>CAYUKF010000188.1:0-3605 GCA_964445215.1 uncultured Thiotrichales bacterium | reverse complement strand
CAAATCAGCCAAATTAACCCAGCGCAGTACATGAGAATGACTCAAGCCTGTTTTTGCCTCAAGGTTTTTACGGCCCTGAGCTGTTGCACCTACTGAGAGTAATTTTGCGCAGCTACTGATGCCATTATCACGCAAAATCTTACCGTATTTAGGTCCGATACCTTCTATGTCTTCAATTTTCATTGCCACGATAACTCCCCTTGTAATGTTAATTCACTGGAATTTGACCTACCAATAGGCCATCAAAAACCTTGCTCTACTATTGACCAAATAACCACGGCATTCTGACATTTCAAAAATGAACAAAAATTGAAAGTATCTATCGTGCCATACAATATTCCACCATGCTACTATTACAGCTAATGGCAAAGCATATTGTGCTGGCCGATAATAACACGATCAGTAATTTTTATAAGAACCTAACTCATGCAAACAATTAACCCGTTATTTATTGGTCGCGGCGAAGCACCTGTACATTTAACGCCTGCTCTTGCCAACCGTCATGGCCTTATCGCAGGTGCCACAGGCACTGGTAAAACAGTCACTTTACAGATTCTTGCTGAAGCATTTTCTGAGATTGGCGTGCCCGTGTTTATGGCCGATGTCAAAGGCGATTTATCCGGCATGAGCCAAGCAGGCGTCAGCAAAGACTTTCTTGAAAAACGCGCCAATACTATCCAGTTAGAAAACTATCAATACAAAGCGTTTCCTACCATATTTTGGGATTTATATGGCGAGCTGGGCCACCCAATTCGCACAACCATTTCAGAAATGGGCCCTTTATTATTGTCGCGTTTGCTTGACCTGAATGAAACACAAGAAGGTGTACTCAACATCGGTTTTAAAATTGCTGATGATGAAGGCCTGCTGCTATTAGACCTTAAAGACCTCCGCCAAATGATGGTCTATCTCGCTGAAAATGCTAGTACCATTTCAACTGAGTATGGCAACGTCAGCAAAGCATCTATCGGTGCAATACAAAGGCGTTTATTGGTGCTTGAACAACAAGACGCAGATATTTTTTTTGGTGAGCCGGCACTAGAGCTCAGTGATATGATGCGCACTACCAGTGATGGTAAAGGGTTCATCAACATTCTCTCGGCAGTAAAATTAATTCATAGTCCAAAACTCTTTTCCACTTTCTTACTCTGGTTATTATCTGAACTATTTGAAGAACTACCGGAGATTGGCGATCCTGAAAAACCACGTTTAGTATTTTTCTTTGACGAGGCTCACCTGCTATTTAATGATGCACCCAAAGCACTCATTCAAAAAATCGAGCAAGTCGTACGTCTCATACGCTCAAAAGGCGTCGGAGTTTATTTTGTTACTCAGAATCCCCTAGACATACCGGATACCGTGCTCGCCCAATTAGGCAATCGCGTACAACATGCATTGCGTGCCTTTACCCCGCGCGATCAAAAGGCGGTGCGAGCTATTGCTGAAACATTCCGTCAAAATCCTGCATTTTCAGCAAAAACAGTCATTACCGAACTAGGCGTTGGTGAGGCACTGGTCTCCACCCTGCAAAAAAAAGGCGTACCCAGCATTGTCGAGCGTACACTAATACGACCACCCTCTTCACGTCTTGGTCTAGCCACCGCTGCCGAACAAAAAGAGGTGATAAAAAACAGCCCCATTCTCGGTAAATATGATAAAGCAATAGACCGTGAATCCGCCTATGAGGTATTAAAAAAACGTGCTGCTCAGGCTGCCGAAGATGACGATGTTGAAACCAGAAGTAAGACCAAAAAATCAAAAGCTAAGAAGATCACAAACAAACGTCAAAGTGCAACCGAAGCCTTTTTTAAAAGTGCCGCACGCAGTATAGGCACGGCACTAGGCAGTAAAATGGTACGCGGTTTATTAGGTTCTTTAATTAAGAAAGCCTTAAGATAATATGACACAGAAAAAAATCACCACCTTAGGGTCTGTTGGCGCTTCATTTTCATCACTGTTGAGTCTGAAAAAGTGCCAATCAAGGCGCGAGGCGCGTCGTTTGGTGGTTCCAAATAAGCAACGAGTAACGCAAAGTGGCGCTTTTTCAGGCTCAACCCGAAGGGCTGGGACGCTTTTTGTGCCCCACTGCGTTGCCAGTCGCTTATGTAGCACCACTACACTACGCTCCTTGCGCCTTGTGGGGCACAAAAAGCGTCTCCAGCAGTGATGAAAATGAAGCGTCAACAGACCCTGGTCGCCATTGTTATTTTAATTGCTTGGGGGCTAATTTTTGGCTTTCCTGAATCTGACGACACCACTCAATCAGACAACACCAAACAAACGATAAACAATAATTCAAATATATCAGCCACAGAAAATACAAGTGCCTATGATGACAAGCAACTCATCCAGAGTTTCAAACAAAAACGCTCCAAGGTCTGGATGGAAATTAGTATGGAAGTGACACGACTCTTGGCAGATGATAACGAAGGTTCTCGTCATCAAAAATTTATCGCAAAGAGCAGCAGTGGTCATACCGTGCTGGTATCACACAACATCGACCTTGCCGACCGTGTTCCAGTGTCACGCGGTGACGAAATCACCCTGCGTGGTCGCTACGAATGGACTGATCGTGGTGGCGTACTACACTGGACGCACCATGACCCACGCGGCAGGATAGAAGGCGGTTGGATTAAGCTTGATGGCCAGTTCTATCGTTAATAACAAGACAACAGAGGTTTAAACATATGGCGCTATCAAATACCATTACTGGTAGCGGTATCTTGATGCGTCTCATCTTTGCTTGCATCCTGGTCTTCGCAAGCTACAACCCCTCCGGCCATTCTTTTTATCACCTTATTAAGCGCTATCCTGACCAAGCTATTGCTCTGCCTTTGCTCGCATTTTTAGGTGTCATACTGCTGATTGGTTGGGTAGTCTATCTCAGGGCTGCCGGTCGTTCTTTAGGCTTGATTGGCATTATTCTCGCCATCGCCTTTTTCGGTACGCTGGTTTGGCTAGCGATCCATTATGATATTCTCTCTTTAGACGAACCCGATGTCCTTACTTATGTCATCGAATTCGTGATCTGTGCCGTATTGACTGTCGGCATTTCATGGTCACATATCCGCCGCCGCCTTACTGGACAGCTCGATACTGATGATGTGGAACAATAACTAAGGAACCCTATGAAAAAACAAAATACTTATGTCGGCATTGATAAAGATATTCAGGGCGGCATGACCGCTATCGGCAAGATGATTCGTGATGCCTGGGTATTTGAGCTAATTGCAGAAACGGAAACCTGTGAAGGATGGATCGCAGCCAGAATTGACGCTTTATTAGATAAGGTTAATGCCGAGTGGGATAAATATGGATGCTCAGTGAGCCGCTTACCAAAAGAACTATTTGGCCGTCATCAAAAAATTCACAATGTAGCAATTATAAAAGCCAAGGCTACCGGCTGGAGTGGCGAAGTTGAAACGGAGGACGAACAATAAATTGCTTGTAAAGTAAGACAATTTCTAGTGTATAAATCAATCTACTACAAGACAAATGCATATCAAATAATCTTTGACTGATCTCATTAATTACGCGATAATGCGCAGCCAAACGCGCCCGTAGCTCAGCTGGATAGAGTACCTGGCTACGAACCAGGCGGTCGG
>CAYUKF010000187.1:1396-3678 GCA_964445215.1 uncultured Thiotrichales bacterium | reverse complement strand
CACTGCTTGGGATTGGCAAGCACCGCCATCGGGTGATGACGTGCACACGGCGGTTGCCGCTGTCTGTGCAAGTCAAGTCGAAGCGGCTTATGCGATTAGCGAAAAAGCTGTTCGTCAAGAGCGTATTGGCGAAATTCGTAGGGAAATGGTTGCGCATTTTGACGCTGAAGATAACAATGATTGGGCTGCTGATGACGTGAAAGCTGCCATCAGCAAAATTGAGAAATCTTTAGTACGTGACAAGATCTTAAGTGGCGCACCACGTATCGATGGTCGTGATACCACCTCTGTGAGACCCATTGCTGTACGTGTTGGCGTTTTAAAACGTACCCATGGTTCTGCTTTATTCACCCGTGGTGAAACACAGTCATTGGTCGTCACAACACTGGGTACTGGTCGTGACGCGCAGATGATTGATGCCATTGAAGGTGAACGTAAAGACCCCTTTATGTTTCACTACAACTTCCCTCCCTATTGTGTCGGTGAAACTGGCTTTGTCGGCTCACCAAAACGTCGTGAGATTGGTCATGGCCGTCTCGCCAAGCGTGGTGTGGCTGCTGTTATGCCAAATATGGATGAATATCCGTATGTTGTTCGTATCGTTTCTGAAATTACTGAATCAAACGGCTCTAGCTCCATGGCCTCGGTTTGCGGTGCCAGCTTATCAATGATGGATGCCGGTGTGCCGTTAAAAGCACCCGTTGCAGGTATCGCGATGGGATTGATTAAGGAAGGTGAGCGCTTCTCAGTATTGTCTGACATTCTTGGTGATGAAGATCACCTCGGTGATATGGACTTTAAAGTTGCCGGTACCGAGCAAGGTATTACCGCATTGCAAATGGATATTAAAATCCAGGGTATTACCCGTGAAATCATGGAAACTGCGCTGGGCCAGGCGCGTGAAGGGCGTTTATTCATCCTTGGCGAAATGGCCAAAGTCATTAACACCTCACGTGAAGAGTTGTCTCTCTATGCGCCACGTATTCTAACCATGAAAGTGCATCCTGACAAAATTCGCGACATTATTGGTAAAGGTGGCGTCACTATTCGTTCTATTACTGAAGATACTGGCGCAACCATTGATATTGATGACGATGGCGTTGTGCGTATTGCTTCACCTGATGGCGATGCTGCTGCCGCAGCCATGCGTCGGGTTGAAGAAATCACTGCTGACGTTGAAGTCGGCCATATCTACGAAGGTCGTGTTGCCAAGATCATGGACTTTGGTGCATTTGTTACTGTACTACCAGGCAAAGATGGTTTAGTACATATTTCGCAGATTTCACAAGAGCGTGTTGAGAATGTCAGCGATAAGCTCTCAGAAGGCGAAGTGATTAAAGTCAAAGTACTAGAGATCGACAAGCAAGGACGTATTCGCCTTAGCATGAAAGCGATTGAAGAAGACGAAGTGTAGCTTAAACTCCGTACAGCGGTTTTTTAGCATGAGAATGCGGCAATGGCTAGGCAAGCCATTGCCGCATTTTTACATTATTGGATTTGTATCTAGTAACAACCACCTTTATTAAACAATGACTTAGAGATATTTAAGCACGTACCCCGTATTGCGGAATATTAATTGCTCTAGTCCGGTATCAGTTGTTTGTTAACCGGAAAAAGGGCGAAGTATGAAGCGATATTCCACCACTGTTAGCGCCGTTGGCGCACTCTGTTTGCTGGCTGCCCTGCTCTGGGTATTACCTGAAGAAGTCAGCTTATACCTCAATATACCGGGCTTATTGCTTGTGCTCGGCGGCACCATTGGTGCGACCTGCGTTAGCCGTCGTCGAAAACACGTCCTCGGCGTGATCCGCCGCTTACCTATGTTGTTTAAACGACGTCATTTTGATACTACAGCACAAGTCGATCGATTTTTAGCTGTGGCAGAAAGCTATCGCCATAGCCGTATTCGCTTAACCGAAAGTTTGGCAGCGCGAATTGGTGACCCATTCGCAGTAAGTGCGGTAGGCTTGGTCGTTGATCGTGTTGAGCCAGAAGAAATCAATAAAATTTTACACTGGCGTGCCAGCGCAGTTGCCTCGACAGAGCAAGCAAAAATACAAGTGGTTAAGACCATGGCAAGCTTTGCACCCGCTTTAGGCATGCTTGGTACTTTGCTGGCCTTAGTCCATATGCTTTATGGTCTCGACAGTGCCGACATCAATGAAATTGGTCGTTCTATGGCCTTTGCAATGACCACGACCTTATATGGCATCGTCATTGCTAACCTAATATGTAGACCATTGGCCATGAAAATGGAGCAAGCACAACAACAAAAGCTAATA
>CAYUKF010000187.1:0-1296 GCA_964445215.1 uncultured Thiotrichales bacterium | reverse complement strand
CTTATGCCCACTTACTTTCAACAAAACAACCCTATGACTCACACCATTACTATGTTTGATCGTGCTAATAATGGAATAGGTGGTAGCAGTTCAGGTTCAAGTGATACGGATTCGTGGTTTGTTAGCTATGCTGATATTTTATTACTGCTATTAACCTTCTTTGTCTTATTATTTGCCTTCTCACGTGTGGATGGTGCCAGCAACAATGAGCAAATCGTTAGTGATCTTGATAAAGTCATGGCCACACCAATAGAAAAAACTGAGTCAGTAGAAATCTTGGTCACTGATGTGTCGACAAAAGACTTAACGTTAAACGGAAGACAACAGCCATTGGTCGCAACAACTGCCGAGATGTCATCCGAGATATCACATGTCACCGCCATTATTGGCGAAGGCAGTGTCACTATCGTGCATGAACTCATTGCACAGGTTGATGATGTGACTAGTCACGATGGTATTAAGATTGATGCACTATTTGACGAAACTTCACAATCGATAGGTGCTGAAGTACAAACCTCTCATATAAGAACCGCAGTCGCAGTACCTCAAGAGCACGAGACCATTATCGCAGTTGATGAGTCATCAGATAATAGTATTGAACAAGTGTCCGGGGTCGTTACGGACATAGCCATGTACGACGTAGTACAAGAAAATGGGTTGATAATCAATCAATCGCCGACCAGTAAGTCAATAGGTGCAATACCTACAAACTCTGCACACAGAGAAAGCCCAAATATTTTGGTAAAAGCCAACCTGGTTGCACTCACTGTCGATGAGCAACTAGCCAAGCTTAGTGCTGGCTTAACCTCAAGTGAAGTTGAAATTTCAAGTGGTTATCAATCAATTAATATCGAACTCAATAACAAAATATTATTTCCACTTGGCGAGGCTCAGTTATTAGAAGAAGGCCAAGTATTCCTTAATGAGATTGTTGCTATCATGGCAAGTAATGAATACTTTGCTTCAGTTGAAGGGCACACTGATAATACCCCGATTGCAACGCCGAAGTTTCCGTCTAACTGGGAGTTATCTTCCTCACGTGCAACCAGCGTTGCGCGTTATTTGATTTCGCAAGGCGTTGCAGCTAATCGGTTGCGTGCCATTGGTTATGCTGATACCAAACCTAAAGTCGATAACGTCTCATTAGAAAACCGCGCCCGTAATCGCCGTGTTTCAATTACCTTTCACTATGATAGTGACGCACCGTTGAGCTAGTACTCCAACAACCTTGTATTGATGGGTTCAGAGCCAGCCAAATGTACCAATACAAGACGCAGCCCGCAGACAAGGGTTGTT
>CAYUKF010000186.1:0-3702 GCA_964445215.1 uncultured Thiotrichales bacterium | reverse complement strand
GAAAGAGAGGTCAAAAATTATTACCAGGCTTTGGATTATCTCGATGCGTTGATAAAAACCAAAACACGACAAATTAATGAGTCTGATATTCAAACCCTGCATGGCTTGGTGATGAAGGGTAAAAAGCGCCCCTCACCGTATCGAGATGAACAGAATGTGATTAAAGACAGCGCCAGCGGTTCTATTGTTTATATGCCGCCAGAAGCCAAAGAGGTATCGGCGCTTATGCTTGATTTAATCGGCTGGATTAATGGGCAAGCCAGTAAAGCAGAACTGCCCGTGCCTATTATTGCCGCCATTGCCCATTATCAATTTGCCACCATCCACCCCTATTATGATGGCAATGGGCGAACGGCTCGATTGCTCACGAACTTGGTGCTACACAAATCAGGCTATGGGCTAAAGGGCATTTATTCTCTTGAAGAGTATTATGCAACCAACTTGCAGGCCTATTACAACGCTTTGAGCATTGGCGAATCCCATAATGACTATTCAGGTCGTGAGCAGGCCGACATCACCGCTTGGGTCGTTTATTTCTGTGCAGGCATGGCCGATGCCTTTGCCAATATTCGCTTGAAAGCAAGTGAGGCTGCCAAAGGTGAGAAAACCGATCACAGCGCACTTTTACGTGAGCTCGACCAAAGGCAAAAGCAGGTACTCAGCTTGTTTGCTAAAAGCAAATATATCACCACCCGCGAGATTGCAGAATTACTGAATATCCATACGCGAACCGCACTCAACTTGTGCAAAAAATGGGTTGATAGTGATTTTATTATCCAGCACGGTGATGCCAACAAATCGCGCAAATATGAGCTTGCCGATAAATGGCTAGCGTTGGTTTAAGCGGCATGGCAAGGGAAAACGCATGTTGGTAAAAGGTGGAAAGTTCGATACTAAATACCAGATAACCGTGCCGGAGGAATTTAATGGCATTCAGTGATGTTTATCATAATCAGGTTAGATTGCTTATGCGAACATTGCCCTAGAAACAAGAGAAAGCGTGTGCTGTGACCGACTGGATGTGCGCTAATTTTTATGACGTTCGCTCGTTCGGCGTAGCGATAACAACCACGGTCAAGTGCGAGAACCTATCCAGTTAGCGTTTGCTAAGTCGGAAGATCCAATTATTCCGTTGGGAATAACCATTACTCGAATGGCAGCGACAACTGCAAAAGAAGCTGAAGAACAGCAAGGAGACAATCGCACCATAGGTAGAAAACATATTGATCTATTTGGTCGCTATCAGTCAATCGTGTTAAACTCGAAATTTTAATTGTAGGAGCTTAGGCTCTTACAACACATAGCCTAAAGGGGCAATGAATGTGCTGTGTTGATGTAAAAAATAAACTGGATTTGCTGAAATTCTATCTGCTGGCTATCTCTTTTTTACTCTTATCAGGGTGTGGCGGCGGTGGTAGCGGAGGGACGTCAGTCTCAACACCGACAAATCCTACCACTCAGGAACCAAATCCTACCACTCAGGAACCAACCGGCTCTGCCGTTTTGGCCTCAACTCTTGAATTACTTGATCCAACCCCGGGTCTGGGCAACAACTTTGGCGATACAGTGATTGTTCTCGCCAATGGTAATATTGTTATCTCTGATTCCAGAGATTCCAGCGTTGCTTTTAGAAGTGGCGCTGTGCATCTCTACAGTGCAGGCACACAAGTGCCTATTTCTAGCTTTTATGGGGATACAGAAAATGATGAAATTGGCACCGGCGGTATTATCGCACTAGCAAACAATAACTTTGTTGTTGTTTCAGATATAGATGATGTGGCGGGCATCCTCAATGCCGGTTCAGTAAGGCTGTTCGATGGTGTCACTGGCGCCGAAATCGCCACCTTGGCGGGCGATTTTGCCAGCGCTAGACTTGGCAGAAAAGGTGTCATGGCATTAGCGAATAGTAATTTTATCATTGATTCACAGCTCAATAATGGGGACAGCTTCTTCGGCGCCAGAGTTGCTCCACTGACGCTGGTCGATGGCAATAATGGCGCCCAAATCGCCGCCATTGAAGGCACAGACTCAAGCGACTTTAACTTCCTCCGAGGCCGCGGCGCCAACGACATCACTGTTACAGTATTGGCAAATAGTCATTTTGTTGTTGCTGAAGGGGGCCTGCGTAGGTTTCCTGATGGCCTAGTCCGGTTGTTCAGTGGCACCACTGGCGCTCAGATTGGCACCTCTTTGTCTTTGCGGGATCGAGATTTAGAGGAGGATGTCGATGATGTTATAAGGGGTGGGGCTCTGAGCACAATAGGTGCCATTACCGCATTGTCGAACAGTAATTTTGTTATTGCGCCATCCGTTGACCTTAACACGAGACTAAATGGCGTCAGGCTGCGTGTTGATGTTAATTCGGCACGGTTGGTCAATGGCACCAGCGGCGCTCAAATCACCACCTTGGCGGGCAATGTCGATGGCGGGGCTCTCGCAAGCTTCGGTAGCATCACCGCATTAGCCAACAATAACTTTGTTGTTGCTGCTGTAGATAACAGCTTCGCAGACGGCCCTGATCTACCGTCAAATGATGTCGCTGGCGGCTCAGTACGGCTGTTTAACGGTGATAGTGGCGCCCAGATTGGCAACACACCCTTGCTGAGCAATTTCATGAGCAATGTCGGTGTTAACGCACTGGCTAATAATAACTTTGTTGTCAACACAACACAATTGCGCGATATTAATGGCAATAATGGCAATTCCGTAGATAGTATCGGTGAAATACGTACTGGCTCAGTAGCGCTGTTTAACGGCGACAGTGGTGCTCAAATCGGCACCACCCTGCTAGCGAGCGATAGCGATAATGTTGTTTTTAGAATCGCCAGTCTGGCGAACAGTAACTTTGTTATTGATTTATCGCTAAGAGGTGACACTGTTGTGCAGATGGCACGGTCGCGGTTAGTCTTCCAGCGACAGTTAATCGACGGTACCAGCGGTACTCAAATTGCCACCCTTGCGAACGATGTTGATGACGTGTTTGGCGATGACGTGTTTGTGGGTGTCGGCGCCACCACCACCGCATTGGCTAATAGTAACTTTGCCAATGTGTCAGTAACCTCATCCGAGGTGGCATTGTTTGATGGGGGTAGCAGTGCTAGGATTGGCGGCGACATCATCGACCTGGAGGGAGTGGTGGACGGTGGTCTAGGAATAGTCAGTCTTCTCATCGCTGTTACTGTCGATGGTGATTCTTATATTGCCAGCTATGATGGTGACAGTAATATAGACAGTGGTTTTGGTCGTGTTTTTCTGTTTACCCCGTAAGCGCACAGGATGAGGGTGGATAAAATGAGGTTTAAAAAAGTCTGCTAGAATCACCTCATTCCCACGTTCCAACGTGGGAATGCATATCAATGTAGAGCATTAGAACAATGAGGGGAAAAGAAATGCGAGCCTTGACTGGTCAGCTAGCCAAGACTTACATTTCTTTTTCGTCCATTACTATACTCATTAATTATTCTCCTGTAGATTAGAGTATTCATTAATGAGCAGTTACACAATTTAATTTACAGCCTCGAATTTTCGATATCCATCTCTTCAAGCAACTCGTGAATATTTCTTCTTAGAGTCAAGACAAATAGTACTTGAGACTATTAATGATAATCATTATCATTAGCCTTATATCTTTTACCTTTTATATATGCAGGAGCTAGTGCAGTGTCTCATACTAAACACAGAGATAGAAAGCCAGTAAACAGA
>CAYUKF010000185.1:0-3706 GCA_964445215.1 uncultured Thiotrichales bacterium | reverse complement strand
TTATGAGCCTTATCCACCAATTTGGCTCATGCTGATACGCGATACGGCAATTTTTGTCACACTACGTTCACGCGCCTCGATACCGTCAATCACTTTCGCGCCGACAGCCTGTCGAATTCTGTCAAGCAATTGATTGTCACTCGCACCATCACGCATTAAACCACGCAAATCATAATCGGTCTCAGAATAAAGACAATTACGTAACTGACCATCGGCGGTGATACGAATACGATTGCAATTTCGGCACAAGCTACGCGTAAACGCAGGAATTACCGCCACCGAACCCTGGTAGCCTTTAATACGAAAGTGGTGGTGTTCAGTCTCAGAACCTTTTGCTGCCATCAGGCCATCATAAAGTCGGTGTAATTGAGCCACAATATCTTTGGCGCGCATTAAATAATCGCCTTCACACCATAACTGTTTTGCATCAAAGGGCATAAATTCGATAAAACGTACCGTTAAACGATAGTCACGCGTTAGCTGACAAAATTGCTCAATCTCATCCTCATTAAAACCACGCATTACCACCACATTGACCTTGATGTTATCAAACCCTTTTTCCAGGGCCAGCTTAATATTATTTAAGGTTTGCTCAAGGCCGTTGCGTCGCGTGATGGTTTTAAAACGCTCGGCCTGCAAGCTGTCAAGACTAATATTAATGCCCGCCAGACCGGCCTGTTTAAGATCATCGATAAAACGATGCAGTAATAAACCATTGGTTGTAAGACAGACGTTTTCAATGCCGGGAGTGTTCACTGCCATAGCCACCAACTCGGGCAAGTCTTTACGTAGCGTGGGCTCACCTCCGGTAAAGCGTAGCTTATTCACACCCACTGACGCCAACACACGCACCAGACGTGCAATCTCATCCTTACGTAGCAATTTTCCCGGCGGCTGAAAATCAACGCCTGCCTCCGGCATACAGTAAGTGCAACGTAAATTACAACGCTCATTGAGCGCAATACGGGCATAGTTAAATCTGCGTCCGTAGCGATCAAGCAATGTGCTTGGTGATAGCGCATCCGCAGTGGTCGTCGTCTTTTGCTCAAGATGCTGCATAGAGGCCAAGCACTTTTCTCAACGTTACTAGCTAACCTACATATAGATTCACAAATAACGCCAGAAAAAACCGTGTTGCTTTGGATTGCCTGCTGGAACTATTTGCCATGTTGAATGAATTACCCATGATGATAAAAATTTAACTTATTACCATCTAAATCTCGAAAATAGGCACAGTAAAAACCGCCTTCCCGCATTCCTGGGGCACCTTCATCGACGCCACCAAGGGCGAGTGCTTTGGCATGAAAAGAATCAACCGCTTGCGAATTTTCTGCTTGCAACGCAATCATCACCCCATTACCTACCGTGGCTGGGTTGCCGTCAAAAGGCTTGGTAATTGCAAGCATAGGGGTTCCTTCTCCAACGCTCCAAGCTACAAAATTTTCGGTATCATAGATTCGGGTTACCCCCATGCCCTCTAGCAAACCATCATAAAATTTAGCAGCTTTTTCAAGATCATTTGTACCAAGCGTAATGTAACCGATCATTTCATTTCTCCAAAAAGTTAAATTTTAATCGCTGACTCATATAATAATTTTACGTGCCATTTGGGTATTATTCATTTATAGATTGGCTTGGATATGATATTTCTAATACCACACACCCAACATCAGTTTTAAAAGAACCATGTGGCTCTCCGGGTGGGCGGCTTGCATAATCACCAACCTCTAACCACCTATCAAACGCTGCATCATAAAGCCGGCCTTTTATAATCATAATTTCTTCAGGATATGGGTGGCTCTTCGACCCAAATAACTTCGTATCAGCTCCCGGTTTAAACCGAGTTAAACGAGTATAGTCCCCTGTATTTTCATCAACAGCCAATGTGTATTGTTGCAAAAGACCATCACTATCTTCAATGGTTTCCCACTTGCAATCATTGCTTTGATCTAAGGCATTCCAATACGTTGTAGTGCTTTTACTCATTTATAACAGCTCCATGGAGGCTTGGTTTCCTGCTACATATTTTTCTCGGTGGAGTGCTGAGCACCCAATATCACGTCATGTTACACCAACAAACTTGTGAGCAATTAGCGCCAAACCCAAACCAATCCTAGTAGAGACACTGTAAACTTGTTAAGAAGCCGTCTAGCTGTCTAAAATAGCCCCTGTTTATGCCCTTAAATGACGCCCAACTAATGCGCTACAGCCGCCAGATTTTATTGCCGGATATCGATATTGCTGGCCAGGAAAAACTGTTGGCCGCGCACGTGTTGATTGTCGGGCTTGGCGGCCTTGGCTCGCCCGTGGCAATGTATCTTGCTGGCGCTGGCATAGGGCGCATGACGCTGGCTGATTTTGACGTGGTCAACATCAGCAATCTACACCGGCAAATCGCCCACGCTAGCAGCGATGTCGGTATCAATAAAGCCGTTTCAGCCAAAGCGACGGTTGCCAACATCAACCCGGAAATTCGCATTGATTGCATTGACTACCCTATAGATGAGCCGGTATTGCAACGCTATGTCTGCAATGAAAAGGTCAACGTTATTGTCGATGCAACAGACAATTTTGCCAGCCGCCACGCTATTAATCGTATTTCGCTTGCCTGTAAAATACCCTTGGTTTCTGGTGCAGCTATCCGCATGGAAGGCCAAATCAGTGTCTTTGACCCACGCTGCGACGACAGCCCATGTTATGCCTGTTTATATTCTGAGGAGGGTGATAATGTCGAGAATTGTGCTCAAACGGGTGTCATCGGCCCCGCCGTGGGCACTATTGCCTGCCTACAAGCCATGGAAACACTCAAACTAGTGATTGGTTTTGGTCAAACACTGGTCGGACGTGTCCAACTCTTTGACGCCAAACACGGCGAATGGCGCACGCTGAATCTGAAAAAAGACCCGCAGTGCCAGGTTTGCACCCCAAGAGCCTGCCCCTGCGAAAGCGTGGGAGCACGTAGCACTCCAAAAATCCCTTAATTTTTGCTCAAATCACCCGTTAAACAACAATAGCTGTGCATCTCAGTGCAAAACGCCTATAATCACCGGCTTTGTCGGCAGCTAGCAGCTTTGGGGCTAGTGACTCTAGCAAACTATTTAAACCTCAGGAATCGGGATTTTATGCCATCAGTACGAATGAAAGAAAACGAACCCTTTGAAGTGGCTATGCGTCGCTTCAAACGCACTTGCGAAAAAGCCGGCACCTTGTCCGAGATCCGTCGTCGCGAGTTTTACGAAAAGCCAACGGCCGTTCGCAAGCGTAAAGCTGCTGCTGCTGTGAAACGTCACGCCAAAAAAGTTGACCGCGAAGTTGCACGTCGCGTTCGCCTGTACTGATTGCAGTACTAAACCTTAGCCACCCCCCCCATTGTGAGGTATTGGCACGATGTCCGCCCTTAAGCAGCGCATCACTCAAGACATGAAGACTGCCATGCGCGCTAAAGAAAAAGCTCGCTTGGGGGTTATTCGCATGGCCTTAGCAGCCATCAAGCAACGTGAGATCGATGAGCGTGCCAAACTTGATGATGCAGGGCTTGATGATACGCAAATCATTGTTATCATCGACAAAATGATTAAACAACGCCGTGATTCGGCATCACAGTTTCAGGATGCCGGCCGTGATGAGCTCGCTGCCATCGAAAATGTCGAAATCAACGTATTGCAAGACTATATGCCTACTGCCATGAGCGACGACGAAATCACCA
>CAYUKF010000184.1:0-3735 GCA_964445215.1 uncultured Thiotrichales bacterium | reverse complement strand
CTGGCAAAAAACCTGAGTTCTTTTGATTGCCACGCCAGTTTTTGATGTCGACCTTTTTGTGGGCGATGTTCCAATCACCGCAAATCACATAATCACGACCATCGTTCTTCATCTTGCGTAAACGCGGCATTAACCTGCCCATCACATCAAACTTAAGGGCTTGTCGTTCTTCACTCGCCGACCCTGAATGAAGATACAGCGACGCCACACTCAACTTGCCAAAATCAGCCTGAATATAACGGCCTTCACAATCAACATCGGGCCAACCTAAACCAGTAATGACCTTATCAGGCTTGTGACGCGTATAAAGGGCAACTCCGCTATAGCCTTTTTTTTCTGCATCGTGAAAATAACGATGATAACCCTCTGGAGAAAACACTGGATCAGACAATTGATGAAGCTGCGCTTTGGTTTCCTGTATGCAGACCACATCAACATCTTGTTGTAGCATCCAGTCAAAAAACCCCTTACGCGCCGCAGCACGAATACCATTTAAATTTGCAGAAATAATTTTCATAGAAAGTGAAATAACTGAAATATGTGATAAGCAAGCAGACTACAAGTCATCTTTATATTGAACAATAAAATTAACTTCGTCGAAATAACCCGTGGCAACGAAGTCTGCACTCATTTCTTTAATTTTCAGCGTATGAACACCAGGCTCTATTCCTGTCACCTCGTATTTCCCGGTCAAACCTGGCAACGGCTGCGGGTCACCATTATCAACATAGAGCATGGCAACGTTACCTGCTGTTTCAGGAACTAATGCATACTCAATGGTCACATTACCTTGTTCTAACAACTGGCCATTATAAAGACCTGTAATGGTGATTCGTGATGGTGCCATCGAGGTTGTGCTTGATTCAGGTTCAGTTATTGGCTCACAGGCAACAATAACGACTGAAAATAGCAAAAAAAGGCTTAATTGAATGAATTTCATAGTTTAATGACTAATATGGTACATATTGATGCATGATTTAACTGGGCTATCCGCTATATTATACGCATGAAAGTAATGACCAAACCAACACCAGGAGCCTGTCGGACTTAGAATGAATCTACTGCGGAAAAACCCTTTTGGCCAGATTTTTCGATCGATTGCGTTAAATAGACGCACTATTCGCCTTAATCGATCAAAAAATCTGACTTTACATGCCCTCGGGGTACAAAATGGCTTTCCCTCGCTACGATCACCTAAACCCGACAGACTCTTAGCTTTGGTAATGCTACTGAGCTTGATGCTTGGTATGAACAGTCATGCCGAAAATTTACCCGATATTGGCGACACTGCCGGACGTATTCTGACACCAGAAGATGAACGCCAAATCGGTGCTCAGTTTTATCGTCAGCTACAACAATCTGTCACCCTGGTTGACGACCCGGAAATAAATCAATACTTGCGCGCATTAGGGTTATCACTTGTCTCTAACAGTGACAACCCCTTCCAGCCCTATCTCTTTTTTGTCGTTGATGATCCAAGCGTTAATGCCTTTGCTGCACCCGGGGGCTACATTGGCATACACAGTGGCTTAATATTTGCCGCACGTAATGAGGGCGAACTAGCCTCTGTTCTTGCACATGAAATTGCCCATATTACTCAACGCCATATTGCTCGCGCCATAGAGGCGCAAACAAAATCAGCACCACTCAATACGGCTGCTTTATTAGCAGCAATTCTGCTTGGCGCTAGTGGTAATGGACAAGCGGCAACCGCAGCAGTCGCAACAGTCGTAGCAGGGTCAGCACAGTCATCCATTAACTTCACACGCGCCAATGAAAAAGAAGCTGATCGTGCGGGTATTACTATCTTGGCACGATCAAACATCGACCCTGGCGCTATGTCAGACTTCTTTGGCCGCCTCGAACAAGTCTCGCGCATTAATAAAAGTGCTCTACCTGAATTTTTGCGTACTCACCCAGTAACACAATCGCGTATCGCAGACTCGCGTGCTCGCGCCGATCAATACAAAGAAATTGGCCGCAAAGACAGCCAATATTTTCAACTCATCAAGGCGCGACTGCGGGTACTGCTAGCGAATGATAAAAAAAACATCCTGCGTCAGTTTGAGTCAGAAGCAAATAAGAAAAATGCCCGCGTAAGCACGCAATATGGTTACGCCCTCGCACTGACAGAGCGTGGTCAGTACGGCAAAGCACGCAAGATATTAAACGCCCTGCTAGCACAGTCACCGGATGACAATCACTATATCAGTGCACTGGCTAAAGTTGAACTCGGCGATAATAATGATACTGGTGCAATCAAACTGCTTGCTGGTAGCTTTGAGCTAAACCCACACAATCACGCAGTCACCTTAAATTATGCCGCAGCATTGCTGCTTGCAAACAAAGCGCAAGATGCACGTGAACTATTGCAAACACACCTGCGCCGAAGCCAACCTCAACGTTCTCTCGGGGTACAGTTTGCCTTAACCTACAAACTACTGGCACAAGCCTTAGGTGAAACTGGCGAGACCATAGAAGCCCATGAAGCACTGGCTGAATACTATCTGCTTAGCGGCAACAACAGCAGCGCTATAGACCAACTTGAAATTGCCGTAAAGCTCGCTGAACAACAAGATAATCTGGCAGCACAGCGTATTGAAGCGCGCTTAGAACAACTGCAACCAAAAAAAGATGACAAAGGCTAAGCTCGATTTTGTTTAGGACACGCTCACTCAACCATTAGCGTGTTGGCAGTAACATCGCTGCTTCGGCACGATGACGTGCTTGTATAAAATTTTGGTGCGGCACATAAAGCAGATCTGCCACCTGACGTACTAAATGTTCTTCATATTTATCTTTATCATTATCTGAAAATGTGACTCGCCATAACATTTCGACGACATCAATCTTTTGCTGCAACGAATATTCAGCATTAATCAAACTCGTAAACGGATGTAAAGACGTCGCCTCATCTGCTGATATTTCAGCCAAATCCAATAGCTCTTTCGCTTCGCCAGCTGTTAAATAAAAAATGTCCTGCAAGGACAATAACGTTGCCTTCAGCTCCTCGGGGTTGACTTGATAATCAGCTCGCATCACCTCTATACATAATGTCGCAGCGGCCAGTCGCAGCTCATGCGACTTATCTGTAGATTCTACGTCGACTGAAAGACGCTGATTAAAGAACGCTTTGACCTTACTTAGCATCGTGTTATCCGAAAGAAAGTGTAGCTCGCTATCATACTAGGGTCTGTTAACACTACAAGCACGATAAAAATCGTGCCTGAAGTGACTTGTACATCTGTTAGATGCCAGCCAACTTAACGCTGCGCTTTGCGGGAAATTTGCAGCGCAGTGGAAAATTTGTCCAACAACAATTGTCTTGTTGCAACTTGCATCAATTGTAGCATATTGCTACAATTGATCTTATTCCCTAATGAGAATATTGCAATGGCCACAAACAGCATACGATTAGACCAAGGCCTTATTGAAAAAGCCACCATAATGGCCAAAGCCTTGAGCCGCACAGCGCCCAAGCAAATTGAACATTGGGCGAAAATTGGCGCGATTATGGAAGACAACCCCGATTTGCCGTATGAGTTTGTTAAGCAGGCAATAATAGCTGACGCAGAGCGAGAAGCGGGAAAGCTGGAGAGCTACGACTTTGGCTAAGGCAAACAATGTTTTACAAACGCCCACCTTCAAAAAGGCGGTAAAGAAGCTCAAACCAAACCAGAAAAAAGAGCTGGATAGCGCAATTAAAACTCTGATGGCTAAACCAACCCTGGGTGA
>CAYUKF010000183.1:0-3778 GCA_964445215.1 uncultured Thiotrichales bacterium | reverse complement strand
CGGCCACCCGACTCGATATTAATCATGCTCTGACCGATCATCGCGCAACCACCCATGCCGCCAAAGAAACCTGTAACAAGGTTAGCACCACCTTGAGCAACACACTCTACGTTACCGCGGCCCCGTGTGTCGGTCATTTCATCAATCACCGTCAACGTCAGCAAAGATTCAATCAAACCAATCAATGCTAATACAATGGCATAAGGCAAAATAATTTTCAGGGTTTCCCAGCTCAACTCAACCATGGGAATATGGAATGAGGGTAAATTGCCTTTGATAGATGCCAAATCACCAACGGTACGACTATCCCAGCCCACGAAAATCACAATCAATGACACCGTAATAATCGCCACTAATGACGAAGGAATTGCGTTGGTTAATTTAGGTAAAAAATGAATAATCGCCATGGTCAATGCAACCAAGCCGAGCATCACCCACAATGCCTGGTTTTGAATCCACTCACCATCAATCTGGAAGGTCTCAAGCTGAGCTAAAAAAATGATAATCGCTAAACCGTTAACAAAACCCAACATAACCGGGTGCGGCACAATACGAATCAGTTTGCCTAACTTAAGTAAACCAACAACAATCTGAATGATCCCGGTTAGCACTACCGCGGCGAGTAAATATTCCAGCCCGTATTGCGCAACCAGTGCCACCATCACCACTGCCATGGAGCCTGTTGCCCCAGAGATCATGCCAGGGCGACCGCCAAACAAACCCGTGATCAGCCCAACCAAAAAGGCCGCATAAAGACCAACCAAAGGATCAACCCCGGCAACAAAGGCAAACGCCACTGCTTCGGGCACCAATGCCAGAGCGACTGTCAATCCAGACAATATGTCGTTTTTAGGGCTGCCCTGTCCGGCAATATAATGATAAAACATGCTAATCTCGTGGTTGGTGGCACCAAAAGTAGGCGCTCTTAAGCGAAAGTTGGCGATACTAACATAGCCGGCACACTAGTCCGTGCCTATGAATAAGCTATCGTCACACAATACACCGCCTTAACATTTTTTTATTACACAGCCTGTATTTCTATGACGATTGATATCAATGCCCTAACACTTGAAAGTGGTAAACGCCTGCACTCGGTTGAGCGTGGTGGAGAAGATATTCAAGTACGTGAGCTGGAAGGCATCCGCTGGTTTCATTTCAATAGCCCGGCGATTCAATCGGCCATGTTAGTCGATGAGCCGGAAAAATTGATCCTTCCTTATGCACGCACCATGCTGGCAGGCTTTATGTTTCAACCACAACCCAAGAGCCTGCTTAGTCTTGGCCTTGGCGGCGGTGCATTTGAGCGTTTCTTTCGTAACAAGCTACCTGAGCTAAAACTGCAGTCAATTGAGCTCAGCCCTACGGTGATTGAGATTTCACGCGAATATTTTAAATTAGATTCAGATTACTATTCGATTTGGCAAGGCGGTGCTGAAGAGTATCTAGCGCAAACAGAACAAATCTTCGATATGATTTTTTGCGACATCTTTGGTCATGATGGCGCACCACCCTGTCTTAGTAATCTGAGCTTCTACGAAGACATGGCAAAAAAACTGGATGATAACGGAGTTGCTGTCATTAATCTTTTAGTCAAAGATGCCACCGAAATGTTAAAAATGTTGCAAGCTGCCTATCCCATATTTGAAACCCTGGCATTGCTCGACGTGCCCGAAGACCGCAACATTATTCTATTCTTGTCGAAACAACCGGCAACCCCCATCAGCCCCAGCGCAGTCAAAATGCTCGCTGAAGACCTCGATGTGGATATGCCCTTATTACAAAAACTCATACGCTTTATTCCCAACCCCACAACAAAAAATACCTAAACATTCTCACAAGCTAGAAAGTATTCACTGTTGCAACCACAGAATAGACAGGTACGCGGCCACTTAAATCTAATTAAAACCACACTTCACTATCCAGTGCTGTTGAACATTATATATTTAACCACCCTATCACGGGGCTTATATGACTTGCACGCAGACATAATGCTAGTCATAATGCTAGTCACTATTTTTTATAAAATATCTTAACTTATTGAAATATATTAATATATTAATATATAAAAACGATTTTTTCTAGTCACAATACTAGTTTTTGGGTCAACTCATGTCAATATCAATCAGCGAGCACTTAAAACAAAGGCCTGCGACATCAAAGGAATTACAATCAGCAACGAGCCTAAACCAGGCAGCCGTATCACGCCAACTAAGGCGCATGGGTGATGCCATTATCAAACTAAAAAGTGGGCGGTCACCAATATATGCACTGGCACGAAACGCCTTTGGCGGCGATGATAAATTACCCTTGTTCATGGTTGACGCACACGGCAATAACACAGCCGTAGCACGAATACGGCCACTGGCACATGGTGGGTTTTTTATCGAGCAAGCAATAGGAATGCCTTCCGTACTGTTAGGCCAACACAAAAATGGCCTATATGATGATCTCCCCTATTTTCTAGATGACTTAAGACCTCAAGGGTTTCTTGGTCGGCACATCGCTGAAGAAATGGCGTCTCAATCCCAAGACTTTCCCCTTGACCCAAGGCATTGGAATGCGAACCATGTTGGTCGCTACCTGGTCTCAAATGGGGATGACCTGCCTGGCAACTTTAAGTTTGGGCAACAAGCGCACCTTCGCGTCAGACGTAAACCAATCATTATTTCCCAAAATGACTACCCAGAGTTAGCTGATAGTGTCATGAATGGCGTTATTCTAGGATCCTCAGCAGGGGGAGAACAACCAAAATTTACTGCTTTTTGCGATAATCGTTCTGCGCATGTCATTGTTAAATTCTCGCCAAAAGGAAATGATACGGTTGCGAGACGATGGCGTGACATCCTTATTACTGAATTCCATGCCGCAGAAATCATTCATAGCCAAAACTTTCCTGCAGCGAAAACTGCTCTCATTGAAAAAGACGGTAGGTTATTTCTTGAATCACAACGGTTTGATAGAACTGGCGAGTATGGTCGAATGTCCATGGTATCGCTGCAGTCTGTTGATGCCGAATTCACAGGCGAAGGAAGCGGTTGGCCTCAAACCATGACTGCGCTCTATCGTGAAAAATTAATAAGTAGACATCATCTGTACGATGCTAATTGGCTATGGACATTTGGCAGGCTAATCAACAACACAGATATGCATTTAGGTAACTTAAGCTTGGCTATAGATGGAGATGTATTCAGAATATTACCCGTATATGATATGTGCTCCATGGGATTTTCTCCGAAAGGTGGAGATGTCCTGCCCTATGATTTCACCCCACCCAACCTTGCAAACGTTAACCTCCCCAAATCATCTGTTCAAAACCTTATAAAAACAACACACAAGTTTTGGGAAAACGTAAAAAATGACCCACACATTTCAAATGAATTTAGAGAATACCTTGGCCGTCGCAACCCTATTGATCGAATGTAATACTGCTTTTTTCGAAAAACAAGCTAAGCAAGCTGAATAAAAAATCAGTAATTTTCAACTTTTTTTGCCAAACCAACCAATCTTAACGATTAAGCAGGTTGATGAAATTCAATCACATTATCATCTGGATCACGGATGAAAATGAGCGTTGCTCCATCAGGCGTTGTAATAGGTCCCTCAGTAATTGGGTAGCTCAACTCAGCAAGCCGTTTTTGCACAGCCTCTAAATCAGACACCTCAAGCGCAATATGCGTATAACCCGTATGCTTTTCAGGTACATCCATCAACACATTCAACGTATCACTTTCAGACGCATTAAGAATGAAATTGATATTCACTCCAGAAGGATGCTCCA
>CAYUKF010000182.1:0-3801 GCA_964445215.1 uncultured Thiotrichales bacterium | reverse complement strand
TGGTCGCCGATGAAGACCTGACTCGTTATATACTTTAAACATCCTTAATAAAGTAATCGCTATGTCTGTACCGGTTCCTACTGATATTAAACTACATCAGCAGTCACGCATCCTCGAAATCCATTTTGATGAGGAAGTGTTTAAACTCAGTTGCGAATACCTGCGCGTCTATTCACCGTCGGCAGAAGTACGAGGCCACGGCCCTGGCCAGGAGGTACTACAAGTCGCCAAAGAACACGTTAACATCAAAGCCATTGAACCAGTCGGCAACTATGCCATCAAACTAGTGTTTGACGACGGCCATGACAGTGGGCTCTACACTTGGGAGCTGCTGCATCATTTAGGCTCACGTCAAGATGAGTTATGGCAAGACTATCTGGATCGTCTTAAGAAGCTAGGCTATCAAAGAAAACCCTAGGAAAGATAATGAACCATAATCATGAATAACGATACAACACACTTCGGCTATCAAAACGTCCCGCTTAATGAAAAGGTAAAAAAAGTCGGCGCCGTGTTTGATTCAGTCGCAGCGAAATACGACATCATGAATGATGTCATGTCGATGGGTGTACACCGCTTATGGAAGTGGTTTGCATTAGAAGTCTGCGCAATACATGAAGGTGAGCGCGTACTCGATATTGCCAGTGGCACCGGCGATCTCGCAGCAAAACATGCGCAACGTGTAGGTGATAGCGGCCTGGTTATCGCCAGTGACATTAACAATAGCATGTTGAGCGTTGGCCGTGACCGCCTGACTGATCGTGGTATTCTCGGCAATGTACGCTATGTGCAAGCCGACGCCGAACAACTGCCTTTCCCCGACAATTATTTTGACTGTATCACCATCGCATTTGGTTTACGTAACGTTACCAACAAAGACACTGCACTTGCCTCTATGCATCGCGTGTTAAAACCCGGCGGTCGTTTGCTGGTATTAGAGTTTTCAAAACCTCATTCCTTTTTAAAAGGTATTTACGATACTTACTCGTTCAAACTTTTACCTTTATTCGGTAAAATCATCGCCAAAGACGAAGACAGCTATCGCTACCTCGCCGAATCCATACGCATGCATCCCGATCAAGAAACGCTGAAAACCATGGCGCTCGACGCCGGTTTCGACCAGTGTGACTATATGAATTTATCTGGTGGTATCGTTGCTTTGCATCGTGCCTATAAGTTTTAAATTATGAGTGGCCATGCTGATCTGCCTGGCGGGCTGACAATAAGGCTAGAGGCCGTCATTAATCGCGCCATTGCGCTCGATCCTGAGAGTCGCGAGCAACTGGCCGATATCAGCGGCAAAGTCATCACCATCGAACTCGACAAACTCGATAGACGCCTGGTCATGCATATCGATGAACACCGTGTACGCTTATTGACCGACTTTAGCGGCAAAGCCGATGCTACCATTCGCGGCACACCTACAGCACTGGCACAAATGGGATTAAATAAAGACAAAGACCCAGCCAGCAGCGGTGTGAGTTTTAGCGGTGATCCTGACCTTGGTCAACGCTTTCAACAAATCATCGATCGCTTTGAAATCGATTGGGAAGGCGAGCTGGCGAAAGTCACTGGTGATGTCATTGCCCATCAAGCGGGTAGCGCCGCACGCCACCTCTTTGACTGGTTAAAACAGGCTGGCTCATCACTCGAGCACACCGCCGCCGATTACATACGCTATGAGACCCGCAGCGCCATTGGTCACGACGAGCTGGAGCAGTTTCTTAGCGAGGTTGATACACTGCGTAATGATGTTGCCCGTATTGAACAACGCGTTAACCGTCTTAGGGAGCCTCTTGATTAATTCATGAAACACTGTCTTGTATCTGAAATCTTCCAGCTCTTCGTTGCCAACCTTGCTAATAGCCCCACTATTGGCTGCGATTGGCGCCTCGATCTGAAAAATTTCAGATACAATCTCGTCGTTCCAGAATTAATCAAAAGGCTCCTTAGCAAACAATTACTAACAAAAGAAGAAGCATCCGCCAATAACTGAACTCACACAAACAATGATTAAAGCCAGCCAATTTTTTCGTCTTATCCACATCAATTATGTCTTAATGAAGCATGGGCTGGATGAAATCATTCTTGCTACGCATTTATTTCGTCCCATACGCTTTTTAATCTACCTGTCACCTTGGTATTGGCTAAAACGCAACAAAGGTATGCGCGGTGAACGCATTCGCTTGGTGCTGGAAGAGCTTGGCCCTGTCTTCGTCAAGTTTGGTCAAATTGTCTCGACACGCCGTGACTTGCTGGCACCCGACATCGCTGAAGAACTGGCCAAACTACAAGACCAAGTGCCGCCTTTTGCCGGTGATATCGCACGCACCATCATCGAAAAAGAATTGGGTGCAGCTATTGGTGATATCTATAAAGACTTTGATGAAACACCCTTGGCCTCTGCCTCTATCGCCCAGGTTCATGCCGCGCACCTCAAAGACGGTAGCGACGTTATTGTTAAAGTAGTACGACCTGATATTAAAAAACGCATCAAACGTGACGTTGAGTTACTTTATACCGTGGCACACCTCGCCCAAAAATATTGGCAAGATGGTAGACGATTACGCCCTGTCGAAGTCGTCGAACATTACGAAAAGACCATCATGAATGAACTTAATCTTAGCCATGAAGCGGCCAACGCGACACAACTAAGACGTAATTTCATTGATACCGAACTGCTCTACGTTCCCGAAGTCTATTGGGACTATACGCGCCGCAATGTGATGACCATGGAACGTATCTACGGCATTCAAATCAGTGACATTCAAGGCCTTAAAGACGCTGGCGTTGATTTTAAACACCTGTCAGAACAAGGCGTTGAAATATTTTTCACCCAAGTATTTCGCGATAGCTTTTTTCATGCCGACATGCATCCTGGCAATGTCTTTGTCCGCCCCGATGGCCGCTATATGGCTATCGACTTTGGCATTATGGGTACGCTGTCCAACAGAGATAAACACTATCTTGCGTCAAATTTTCTAGCCTTTTTTAATCGTGACTACCGACGCGTTGCCGAACTGCATATCGAATCCGAATGGGTGCCTACCGACACCCCTGTCGAAGAATTTGAGGCGGCTATTCGCACCGTCTGCGAACCCATTTTTGAAAAACCGATTAAGGATATTTCCTTCGGTCGCTTACTCATCAGTCTATTTCAAACCGCAAGACGATTTGACATGGAAGTGCAACCACAACTCGTGCTGCTACAAAAAACACTATTAAATATAGAAGGCTTGGGTCGCGAACTCTATGACGAACTCGATCTATGGAAAACCGCCAAACCCTTTTTAGAACGTTGGATGAGCGAACAAATCGGTCCGCGCGCCTTCGTTAACTCACTCAAGAAAAATGCCCCATGGTGGATTGAAAACCTGCCCGACCTACCACGCACTTTACAAACCGCATTGGAAAGTAGCAAACATCAAGCGCAATACGCCAAACAACAAGCCATCGAAATGCAACAGCTAAAACGTGACATGCAACGCGGCCAACAACGCACATTCATCGCCATCAGCGCCAGCGCCGCTCTCATCGCCGCCGCCATCATCTACGGTCTAGACGGCTTCGAACCCTATATGATTGGCGAAGCGCCATTATTGACTTGGTTGCTAGGAATATTTGCGCTCTACCTTTTTATAATACATTGGCCAAGCGGGAAGGATTAAATACCAGAAAAGAGTCTATATATAGGAAAAAATGCCTACATTTAGACAAAGTGTCTACATATGGGCATTCCGTATAATTGGACTTCCCAGCCTTTGCTAGCCACCTCGAAGAGTTAAAATGTAACTCAAAAAG
>CAYUKF010000181.1:0-3849 GCA_964445215.1 uncultured Thiotrichales bacterium | reverse complement strand
GAGATAACGCAATCTTCACTCGCTTCTTGCTCCGTCGCGTTAAGTACCTGGTCGGCCATTTCTACGGCCTCACGCATGAGTCGATCCATATCATCGCGTGCCTCACGCAGTTCAGTCATAATACGATCACGCATATGCGGCAGTTCTTGGCCAACGAATGTTTGATTTAAATAATTACTAATATATTGCAGCTCAGCCGCAGTGAATTTACGTGGGGTATGGATAACGTGATTGCGCACTTCATCATCATTGGTCACCAAAATCACTAATACGCGATCATCACCCAAGACAAGAAATTCGACGTGTTTAAGACTTTTATTAGCTTGCCGTGGCACCATCACCACACTTGCCATACTGGTTACGCCTGACAAAATAGACGACGCTGCTAACATCAGATTATTAACGGACTGGCCACTGTCGAGTTCATCCTTTAACGCCTCAACAGCCGCATTCTCAATCGACATGGGTTCAGCCAAGACCATAAAATCGACAAAAAAACGGTAACCTTTCGCTGTTGGAATACGGCCAGCAGACGTGTGCGGCGAAACAATCAACCCGGCTTCTTCTAGATCGACCATGACATTGCGTACAGTCGCGGGGCTCAATTTTAAGCCTGAACCACGCGCTAACGCACGCGACCCAACTGGCTGACCATCCTTAATATAGGATTCAACCAGAGTTTTTAATAAGGCGTTGGCTCTGTCGCTAAGTTCTGTTGCCATAATAAATGAAAAGCACAGATCCTTATCAGGATCATTAAGTACTTCCTCACGTTGTTCCAGTCGTACTGAGACCCTTAGCAGGATGATTAAGCACTTCCTTAAAACCCTGCGGGTTTATCAAGGAGTTATTCCTTGCAGTCATGTCATCTTCACGTTGTTCAGGTCGTACTGTGCAAATCACCGTATAATATACGGATAAGCACTAGTGTAGTGTCTTGGGTAACCAAGAGCGAATTGACAGTAGCAACCACAACCAGAGCCGTCAAGCAAGAACCCTCTGCTTACAGGGTAAAAAAACAGCGAACCTTACAGTGCCAACATAATAGAGCACGAGTTTACTTAGATTAGTGCCCAACAAGGAACAATAATGACGTCGTCATTTAAGACCATCGGCCTTATCGCCAAGAAATCAGATCCGCAAGTGGTCGCCGTATTGAACACGCTGCATCACTATTTTACGCAGCGCAATATGACTGTCTTTGTCGAACAGGAAACGGCTGAGCTACTGGACATCAAGGCCGAAGTAATGAATTGGTCTGGGTTTTCTCAACATTGCGACCTTGCCGTTATCATTGGTGGCGATGGTACTTTGCTTGCTGCCGCCCGCGCTTTGGGTAACACTAAAACCCCTTTATTAGGTGTTCACATGGGACGACTTGGTTTCCTTGCTGACATCACACCCAAGGTAATGATCGAACAGCTTAACGATGTGTTGGCAGGCCATTATATCTCTGAAAAACGCGCATTGCTAAAAGGCACCGTGATTCGCAATGATGAAACTATTTTCGAAACCCATGCACTCAACGATATCGTTGTGCACAAATGGGCCTCATCGCTTATGGTTGAACTAGAAACCTTTATTGATGGTGCATTTGTCAGCACCGAGCGTTCTGATGGCTTAATTGTATCAACACCAACAGGCTCAACTGCCTATGCCCTGTCTGGCGGCGGCCCTATCGTTCACCCATCGCTCAATGCCGTAATACTGGTGCCTATTTGCCCGCATACCCTCAGCCACCGCCCCATCGTAGTAAGTGGTGACAGCTTGATTGAGCTGGTTATTACCGACACCAACCTGAACTCAGTCAAACTCAGTTGTGATGGCCAAAGTACTATCGAAATCATCAACGGCGATAAAATACTGTTAGAGAAAAGTGAGCAATGTACCTATCTAATACATCCTGAAGAACATGATCATTTTCATACCTTACGCACTAAATTAGGCTGGGGAACAACACCGTACCGTTAACTCTATGATTACCCAACTCTACATTCGCGACTTTGTGCTGGTCGACACACTCGACCTTGCCTTTACAAATGGCATGACCACCATTACTGGTGAAACAGGTGCCGGTAAATCGATATTGCTAGATGCCATTGGCCTGGCATTAGGTGATCGTGCTAATGCCAATCTTATTCGACCTGGAGCCAAACGCGCGGAAATCATGCTCGATTTTGATATTAACGATAAAGCCGATGTCATAGCTTGGCTAAATGACCATGAAGTTGACGAGGATAATGCCTGCCAAATACGCCGCACCGTCAGTAGCGATGGTCGTTCTCGCGCCTATATTAATGGCAGTCCTGTTACCGTTCAATGGCTCAAGGAGCTAGGCGAGAAACTCATCGATATTCACGGACAACACGCCCATCAATCCATAATGCACAGTTCAGCACAACGTGAATTACTCGATGCCTATATCGAACATACTAACCTGTTAAAACAGGTTGGCGAAAAATATCAGGCTTGGCAAAACTTAGTCAAGACCTTAAACGACTTACAAAAATCGGCACAAGAACGCAATGCAAAGCTCGATTTAGTCCGCTATCAATTAGACGAGTTAGTCAATGCAGCGCTGCAAGATAATGAGTGGCAACAACTCGAAACTGACCTCAAACAATTAGCCCATGCCAGCGAATTACGCGAGACATGCCACAGTGCCATGCAGTTTGTTGATGGCGACAGTGTTGGCGAGCTTGGCCAAATCAGCACACAGCTTGGCAAAGCCACAGAACTCGACGGCAACCTTAAAAATGTACTGTCTTGCTTTGAAAGTGCCAACATACAAATACAAGAAGCTAGTGGTGAATTAAGAAACTATCTCGACTCACTCGATGATGACCCACAAAAGCTAAACCAAATTGAATCACGCATGAGTGAACTGCATAGTTTGGCACGCAAACACCATGTCGAACCGAACACCCTGCTTAACTTGCAAAGCGAGCTAAATGTCATGGTCGACAAACTCGACAATGAAAGTGCCACACTAGGCAGCTTGGAACAAGACATTAAAAAAGCACGTGATGCTTATTTAGTGCTTGCCAAAAAAATCAGCAAAAAACGCAAAGCCAGCGCGAAAAAACTCGGCGCAGAAATCACCCACAATATGCAACAACTCGGCATGCCCGAAGGCGTTTTTGACATTGCGCTGCATGACCTGGACGAAAACCAATATGGCATACATGGCTTGGAACGCATTGAGTTTTTGGTCAGCGCTAACCCTGGCCAGGAGCTTATGCCCATGACCAAAGTCGCTTCTGGTGGTGAACTGTCACGCATCAGTCTCGCTATCCAGGTCATTAATGTAAATCGCCATCAAATCGGCACCTATATCTTTGATGAAGTCGATGTCGGGGTTGGTGGTGGTATTGCAGAAATCATTGGCCAAACATTACGCCGCGTTGGCGACAACCATCAAGTACTTTGCGTCACCCATTTGCCACAAGTCGCTGCGCTCGGCCATCATCAACTCAAAGTCGAAAAATCAGTGATCAATAAAATGACCCATACCAGTGTCACGGTATTATCAGAAACTGGTCGCTTAGAAGAAATTGCCCGTATGCTAGCCGGCACCAAAATTACCAACAGTGCTCGGCAAAACGCGCAGGACTTAATGACACGTGGTGCAGCTAGTTCCTAACATAAAAAGCTGGTATTAAAGGAGTTCAAGACTTAAGGACTCTGCTGATCCTCCCCCCAACTTACCGGATGCTTAGAAAGCGGCTACCATTGAGGGAAGTGATTTACCCACTATTTCTGATTTTCCCTGTATTTTTCCCCATTTAGGCGCTACTTGCATATCTAGGATCAGAGCTAATAAGCTCTACACATTTTAAAATGTGTTTT
>CAYUKF010000180.1:0-3851 GCA_964445215.1 uncultured Thiotrichales bacterium | reverse complement strand
GTTTTTTATGGAGGCTGCTAATGCTGCTTTGGGTAAGTAATACAAAACCGGGGTTAAGAATAATGATGCGAGCGCAATACCCATTGCCGCATAAATACTCGCTGCCTGGGTGGCGGCACCGGCGTCAAAGTTAACTACCGAGCGGGAAAAACCTCCCGTTACAGGAAATGCGCCCGATAGGGATGAAGCGATATTGGCTGCCCCTAACCCTATGAGTTCTTGATTAGGATTGATTTTTTCGCGTCGTTTTCCGGCCAATGTTTTGCCAACAGAAATAGACTCGACATATCCTATTAAGGAAATAAGTAAAGCGGGTATCGCAAGGGCCTGAATTAACGCTATAGAGGGAATCGAAAACGTTAAAGACGGTAGACCCGGTGGTACATGGCCCGTTAGCGCAACACTCTGGCTTTCAAGATTAAATGCGTATACAGCCGTTATACTGGCAATAACGCCGAGTATGGGAGCAGTTTTTGCCAAGGTTGCCGAGCGTTGTTGGTTTATGCCCAGAAAGCAGAAAAACTTGGCAGAGTAGTGTTTTGATAAAAATAAAAATATCAGGACAGCAACACCTAATGCCAGGGTAATAAAATGTGTTTGGCTAATTCCTTCAATGAGTGGGGGTATAAGTTGGCGTAGTGTATCGCCCTGCATGTCAATGGCCAACAAATGCTTTAGCTGGCTTAACGCTATGATGATCGCCGAGGCAGATATAAATCCTGATATAACAGAATGGGATAAAAAATTGGTGACAAAACCAAGTTTCAGTAAGCCCATGGCGATCAAAAATACGCCTGACAATAGTGCCAAGGTGATCGCCGCGGTGAGATAGTCAGTAATACCTAAATCAACGACATGACCAAGACTGGTGGCTGTCATTAAAGAGATGATTGCTACTGGTCCTACTGAAAGGGTTCGGCTACTACCAAATACTGCGTACGCAACTAATGGAAAAATGCTCGCGTATAAACCGACTTCTGGTGGCACACCTGCAAGTAGGGCATAGGCTAATGATTGTGGGATTAGTAAGACAGTTACTATGATGGCTGCTGTTAAATCTTGCCCAAACAACTTGCCATTGTATTGGCTTAACCAGCCAACAGCAGGAACCACACGCGCTAATGTGTTTATTCGCATGACTACTGCGTTAAGTTGTGATTTTTTGCGGTGATGCCATCCATTCATGACCTTTGAGCATGCCATGCCAATAAATCATGGGGAGGACGTCTGCTTTTAACCTCCAGGCAAGTCTGGTTGGTTGCGTTCCATCATTAAGCCATTTGGGAAAGCTTGGTGCCAGCTTGCCGCCGTATGCAAACTCGGCCAAAACGATTTTCCCTCGTTCTACGGTTAATGGACAAGAGCCGTAGCCGTCATACGCGACGCTGGGTGATTTATGATTCAATACATCAGTGATATTTTGAGCAACCACAGGGGCTTGTTTGCGTACCGCTGCCATTGTTTTCGCATTGGGTGTATTCGTCACATCGCCCAAGCCCCAAACATTTTGAAACGTCTTGTGCCGCAAGGTGTATTGATCCACATCTACCCATCCATTGGCATCAGCAAAGACACTATTTCGAATAAAATCAGGCGCGCACTGTGGTGGACACACATGAATCATATCAAAGTTGCTACTAACCGTAATATCGCTTCCATCTTCAGACTTTGTGCTAAACCAAGCTGTTTTTGACTCGCCATCTATCTTTGTCAAGGTATGAGAAAAATGTAGCTTAGCTTGATATTTTTCCATATAAGAAGACAAGGCAGGAACGTATTCTTTAACACCAAATAAAACACCGCCAGCATTGTAAAAATTTAGATCAATATTTTCCTGAACACCATTTTTATACCAGTAATCAGCAGATAAATAGAGTGCTTTTTGTGGTGCGCCAGCACATTTTATGGGCATGGGTGGCTGGGTGAAGATTGCTTTACCTTGTTTTAGTTCTTGCACCAATTCCCATGTGTAGGGTGCTAGGTCGTAACGGTAGTTTGAAGTGACTCCATTTTTACCTAAGGTTTCAGTCAAGCCTTCAATGCCTTGCCAATCTAGTTTTAACCCAGCAGCAATGACTAAATGTTCGTAATGTATGGCACTATCATTATCCAAGTGGACTCTATCAGCTTTTTCATCAAAGCCTATAACGGCTTGTTTGATCCATGACACACCGTTAGGTATCAGATTCTTCATTGCGCGCCGGGTCGAAGTTTGGTCAAATACGCCGCCACCCACCATGGTCCATCCTGGTTGATAGTAATGATCACTTGCTGGATCAATTAATGCTATGCGTGTTTTGGGAAGGCGTTTTAGCAGGCTGGCAGCAACTGAAATTCCGCCTGATCCTGCACCAATAATTACGACATCAAAGTGAGGGATTCCAGTTGATTGAGAGGACGATATGGTATTTTCCTTCCCTTGCTGTTGTGTGGCAGTGGTTTGACTGGCTTGCCACAGCATTTTTACTCGGTTACCTGTGCGGCAATAGCCGTGAATTCTTTTTCCTGTCGAAATATGGCGAGCAAACTCATTAATAAGTTGTTGGCTCATTTCACTGCCAACAAAGGGCAGATGTTCGGCTTGAATACCCACTTTATGAGCTGCTTGTAGAATCTCTGAAAAGAGTGCTTGGTTATCAGCCTCGCCATCAGGCCGGCTGCATATTAGAATTTCTACCCCTTGACTAGAGAGCTGCGCTAAGTCTGCTGTGTTCAACTGAGCGGATACGGACAGTTGATGATTCATCATTTCCAGTTTCATTTTATCTTCTCCATAAAAATAGAGTAGTGCTAAGTAACATCGCTATTTTTGGCCACAGGCCAAATTCATTGGCACAGCAATATCCATCATTTTTGGGTTAGGTAGATTCAGCGAATTCATGATTTTCACATACTCTTCAGCATTAGCCACTTGTAGTCGCGGATTGTTAAGGCGCTCTTCTCTAATCGTGCTTACTTTTTTACCGTTGTAATCATGTCCTGGGTAAACCAGCATCTCATCAGGGAGTTTAAGTAGTTTGTTGAAGAGACTGTCGTATTGCGCGTAGGCGTTACCGTTTTGAAAGTCTGTACGACCTGAACCGTTGATCAGTAAGGTATCTCCAGTGAACACACGGTCATCCATTACATAACTTAGCGATTCATTCGTGTGGCCCGGGGTATAGAGCGCGGTAATGATCAGGCCATCGAGATTAATCGTCTCATCGTCTGTAACGCGACGCGACACACAATCGGCATCACTGTGCTCGCTCATAATCGTTACACAGCCCGTTAGATCGCGAAGGTCGCCAAGGGCAGTAATATGATCGGCATGTGTGTGGGTATCAAGTGCATAGCCTAATTTCAAATTATACTTTGCAAGCCAGGCCATATACTGTTGCTCATGACCTTTAACAGGATCAATAATTGCAGCAAGTTTTCCATTCTTAGGTGCGATCAAGTACGTATAAGTGCTCGATTTATCATCAAATAATTGTTCAAAATACATGGTGATATCGTACCTCCTCATTTATAGCTATTGCTGATAATTCAGCTGTCGTAATAGAGACTATATTTAACCATAATTATGCATGGAATTTCAGTAACCTAAGTTACTTCATCATGGCTTCAAGTACAGTGTTGTTAACCATGATAAATACTTGGCGACTCATTTTAATATGCGATATGCATCGCTGCACCTTGCAACGCGTTTTTGCAAAAATGCCCGGTCAAACACTTACAATACCCGAGCGATAACCGGTAAAGCGCTGGCGGTAGACTAATATCCGCGTTAAAATTACAGTTTTATAGCGAGTATTAAAGGGTTTTTAATGGACAGCCAAACAGCAGAGCAAGCACAAGAGCTTGGGCAA